>NZ_JAAHBQ010000048.1 GCF_020144665.1 Oscillatoria salina IIICB1
CCGAGGGAAGGGGGAGTAATTAGTAGCTTTAATATCTTACTAATTAACTAAATTCTTCCCTCTCTTGGTAGGAGATGGGTTGGGGGAGAGGTGATAATAATTTGAAGCAGTAACGTTGTCTAACCTAACCCCCCAGCACCCTTCCCTCCGAGGGAAGGGGGAGTAATTAGTAGCTTTAATATCTTACTAATTAACTAAATTCTTCCCTCTCTTGGTAGGAGATGGGTTGGGGGAGAGGTGATAATAATTTGAAGCAGTAATATAATTTTTTATACCTTGATATTTGCTAGCGATCCTGATTTTCTAGCGAGATTAACTAGAAAATTTTGCCAAAATTTGAAGCTAATTTATGGCAACCAATCTTGACGGGGATTAAACTTTTCAATAGTACGAATTTTCTCGTAAAGTTCCTTTTCTTCGGGGGTAATTTCTTCAGGAATAGCAAGTTGAATTTCTACTAATTGATCGCCGCGACTACCACCGCGAGGATAACCTTTATTCGCTAGGCGCAATCTCTGACCTGATTTTACACCTGGGGGCAGTTTCATTTTCACTAAACCATCGAGGGTTGGGACTTCAATTGCTCCCCCTAAAACAGCTTCGCTAGGTGTGAGCGGCACTTGACAATATACGTCGGCTCCTTGTAATTCAAAGATCGGATGGGGTTCAACGGTAATTTTCAGGTACAAGTCGCCACCAGCCATACCTTGACCTTTTAGTCTAACTTGTTGCCCGTTGACCATGCCAGGAGGCATATCCACTTCCAGCGATCGCCCATCTTCGAGACGGATTCTTTCTCTCCCTCCTTGGTAAGCTTTCTCTAAAGGTAAAGTTAATCTCGCTTCCACATCTTTCCGGGCAGGGCGAGGATTAATCGCCTTCTCAACCTTGATTTTTCCCGGACGATAGCTCTCCCAATTCGTCGGACGAGTCCGGGGTCGTTCGACGGTTGTCGTGGCTCCACCGCCCTCTGCGCGGCGACTCAGGAGGTCTTCGACAAAGCGGTTAAAATCCCCGCCATACTGACTAAAATCGCCTTGGCTAGTGGTTTTGCCATTTCGATTGAAACTAAAGCCCTTACCAACTTTACGCTTACCAGCGCCCTGCTGCCAATAGCTACTAGCGCGATCGTAGAGCGATCGCTTACTTTCATCGGAAAGCACTTCATAAGCTTCACCGATCGCCTTAAACTTTTCCTCGGCAGCTTTATCACCCAAATTGCGATCGGGATGATAGCGCAACGCCAATTTCCGATACGCCTTTTTGATTTCCTGAACGTTTGCTTCTGGGGAAACGCCTAAAATTTCGTAGTAGTTCCGAAAGTTTTGCATAACAAGAGGTGCGATCTTATCAGTATCCGCATTGACAGTTTTGGCTAGAAGTCAGAATTTGCCCTTATTTCCCAACTACCAAGCAAATAACTGGCGGCTTGTCGAAGGCTAGGATAAACCGTCGAAAAATTTATTGGTGTATTTTTAGAACCAATCATCATCTTCTTCATCCCAATCATTTTGATAAGGGATATCCGAACGACGACGGCGATCGGAACGCGGCGGAGAGTCCGAGCGCGTGGGATAATCCGAACGAGGTGGATAATCCGAGCGCGTGGGATAATCTGAGCGAGGTGGATAATCCGAGCGAGGTGGATAATCCGAGCGAGGGGGATAATCTGCCGGAGAGCGACGGGAATTATTGTTATACCGAGGACTTTCTCTCTCACCATAGTAGTCATCATATCCCGAATAGCGGCGATCGCCTGGGCGATCGTAACCGCCTCTGGAGGGATAAGGAGGTTCTGGTTCTCTTTCACCCGTAAAGGTACGACGAATCGAACCAAAAAAGTCATCGTCTTCTTCTTCTTGATACTGCAACCGAACCTCTCGATTTAACTCATAAAGAGCATCTTCAAGATCCGATTGCGCGCGATCGATGCGGCGTTCGTCATCTAATTCCAGACTACTGCGTAACTCCTCAACCAAAGCCTCAATCCGACGGCGATAATAGCTAGCAAACTGAGTCCCAAAATCAAGACTTACCTCTTTCAACCGCCGGAGAGCCTGATCTGCCAAAGCCCCAGCCCGATTGCGTTTTTCCACTCGTTCGCGGCGTTCCTTATCAGCACGACTAAATTGTGCCGCTTCGCGAATCATTTGCTCAACTTCACCCTGGCTCAAAGTCGAAGCACCTTGAACGATAATACTTTGTTCGCGCCCAGTAGTCTTATCCTGAGCCGTAACTTGCAAAATCCCATTAGCATCGATATCAAAAGCCACCTGAATTTGAGGAAGTCCCCTCGGTGCTGGCGGAATTCCCGTAAGCTTAAACTTACCCAGAGACTTATTATCCGCCGCCATTTCCCGTTCCCCTTGCAGCACGTGAACCTCTACCAAGGTTTGATTATTTTCCGCCGTCGAAAAGACATCCGAACGTCGCACAGGAATCGTCGTATTGCGCGGAATCAACTTTTTCGTTACCCCACCAATCGTCTCCAAACCTAGAGACAAAGGCGTAACATCAAGCAAGAGAATATCTTTAACCTCACCACCAATAATTCCCGCTTGAATTGCTGCACCCACAGCAACCACCTCATCAGGATTCACATTTTGATTCGGTTCTTTATCGATAAAACTGCGAACGAGTTCTTGTACCATCGGGATACGAGTCGAACCGCCCACCAAAACCACCTCATCAATTTGTACCGGAGAAATCCCCGCATCCGAAAGCGCCCGTTTAATCGGACGACGCAAACGACTAACCAAATCTCCACACAAACTTTCAAATTGAGGGCGAGTTAGCTTCGTTTCAATGTGTTTCGGACCCTCTTCCGTAGCAGTAATAAAAGGCAGATTAATTTCCGTAACACTCACACCCGACAACTCAATTTTCGCCTTTTCCGCCGCCTCCATCAGACGTTGGAGAGCTTGGCGATCGCGTCGTAAATCTACTTTCTCAGTTTCCAGAAACTGCTCCGCTAACCAATCGACAATTTTCTTATCGAAATCATTCCCACCCAACTGCGTATCGCCGCTAGTCGCCTTAACCTCAAAAACACTATCCCCTACATCCAAAATCGAAACATCAAACGTTCCGCCACCCAAATCAAACACCAAAATCGTTTGCGAATCATAACGATCTAACCCATAAGCCAAAGACGCTGCTGTCGGCTCATTGATAATCCGCATCACCTCCAAACCAGCAATTCGTCCCGCATCCCTCGTCGCCTGTCGTTGAGAATCATTAAAATAAGCAGGTACGGTAATTACTGCCCCCGTTACAGGTTCCCCCAAATAACGCTCCGCTTCCTCAGCCAACTTCCGCAACACCAGCGCCGAAATCTCTTCCGGCGCAAATTCCTTACGCAAGCGAGGGCATCTAACTTTAATATTGCCCACCTCATCACGCCGAATCGTATAAGGAACGCGCTTTGATTCCGGGCTAAGTTCAGCATATTTACGACCAATAAAGCGCTTCACCGCATAAAAAGTATTCTGAGGATTGAGAACCGCCTGTCGTCGTGCCATTTGCCCAACTACCAGTTCTCCATCCTTATTAAAGCCCACTACCGAAGGCGTGGTCCGCATCCCTTCCGAGTTAGCGATTACCACTGGTTTGCCGCCTTCCATGACAGCTACTACTGAATTGGTTGTCCCTAAGTCAATGCCGACTACTTTGCCCATGCGTTTGCTTTCTCCGCAACTTGCCCCGCTTACTTCAAAATAATAATTCGAGTCAGGATTTAAATTAGCAGCTACCGATAGAGAAATCGATCGCTCACTTACCTACTCATCTGCTTGTAGCTTTACAGTATATCTTTTGCTTAGTTAGCCTCAGCCCCGAAGTAGGGGAAACTCTATCTGCCAATTTTTAGAGTGAAACTCGATCTCGGTTGAGAGAGAAAGCTTCTAACTCCTTTTCTAGCTATATCTTATCGTGTTGAGACAACTCACTGCTGCTGCTAGTGATACGATAAAAATTTGCTGTAACTGGTGAGCAAAGGATGGCAGAAACTCTTTTCTTCAACGCTCTGCGTGAAGCTACTGACGAAGAAATGGCGCGCGACGACACTGTTTTCGTTCTCGGTGAGGATGTTGGTCATTATGGTGGCTCTTATAAAGTAACCAAAGACCTGTACAAAAAATATGGCGAATTGCGACTTTTGGATACCCCGATCGCGGAAAATAGTTTTATGGGTTTGGCTGTCGGTGCGGCAATGACTGGTTTGCGTCCGATTGTCGAAGGCATGAATATGGGCTTTTTGCTGCTAGCTTTTAACCAAATTTCTAATAATGCTGGAATGCTGCGTTATACCTCTGGTGGTAATTTTAAGATCCCGATGGTGATTCGCGGTCCTGGAGGCGTAGGTCGTCAATTGGGGGCGGAACACTCCCAAAGACTCGAAGCTTATTTTCATGCGGTTCCTGGGCTAAAAATCGTTGCTTGTTCGACTGTTTATAATGCCAAGGGCTTATTGAAAGCGGCAATTCGTGACGATAACCCGGTACTGTTTTTTGAACACGTTTTGCTTTATAACCTCAAGGAAGATTTACCTGAAGAGGAATATTTGTTACCTCTAGATCGAGCAGAAGTTGTCCGTTCTGGTAAAGATGTGACAATTCTGACTTACTCTAGAATGCGCCATCATGTCCTCCAAGCGCTGAAGCAATTGGAAAAGGAAGGCTACGATCCAGAAATTATCGATTTAATCTCGCTGAAACCTTTTGACATGAATGTTATTGGTGAGTCGATTCGCAAAACTCATCGAGTTATTATTGTCGAGGAGTGCATGAAAACTGGCGGAATTGCTGCGGAACTGATTTCGCTAATCAATGAACAACTTTTTGATGAGTTAGATGCGCCACCCTTGCGCTTATCTTCTCAAGATATTCCCACACCATACAACGGTACTCTGGAAAACTTGACAATTGTGCAACCGCAGCAAATTGTCGAAGCTGTCCAGAAAATGATGCAGTTACGAGTTTAGAGGATTGGGGATTGGGAGATTTGGGGGAGGGAGACAAGGGAGACAAGGGGGACAAGGGGGACAAGGGGGACAAGGGGGACAAGGGAGAGGGGGAAGATGAGGGAGACAAGGAGGATAAACTGATAACTGTTCACTGATAACTGAACCCAGTCCCCTCCTCCCCAGTCCCATGACGACGAATAACAAAGTAAAAATAGCAAATAATGGAAAAACAGCGTTCTTTAATTGCCCTAATTATAGTCTTGGTGGTAGGGGCGATCGCGCTCTTAACTCAGCTACCAATTCCCCAAGGGCTGGATTTACGGGGAGGGTCACAGCTTACAATTCAGGTGAAGCCTGTTGAAGGTAAGGAAATTAATCAGGAAAATCTGGTTGCTGTTAAACGAGTCTTGGAAAATCGGGTTAACGGTTTAGGCGTATCGGAACCACTGATTCAAACCGCAGGTGAAGATAAAATCTTGGTACAATTACCAGGAGTAAGTAACCCGGAACAGGCAGAAAGAGTCCTTGGGGGAACAGCGCAGCTTGAGTTTCGCCAACAAATACCTAATACGGAAGGGGATTTTCAAGCTTTATTTACTATTCAACAGCAATTACAAGCTCAACTGGCTCAATTGCGATCGGGTGAAGAAGACAATTTAGAGGAAATTGAAGAAACTACCGCATCTCTGGATACAATCAATCAGCAGTTGGCTGAACTTTTTCAACCTGTGGGTTTGACTGGTCAAAATCTGGAAAATGCTCGCGCTGAACCAACTCAAAGTGGTAATAGTTGGGAAGTTGCTCTCCGTTTCGATGCTGAAGGTGGAGATAAGTTTGCTGAATTAACGAAAAATGTCGCTGGTACTGGTCGCCGTTTGGGTATTTTTCTCGATAATGATTTGATTAGCGCTCCGAATGTGGGTCCCGAATTTGCGGAAACGGGAATTACTGGTGGTGCGGCAGTAATTACTGGTAATTTTACTCTCGAAACTGCTAACGATCTGGCTGTGCAGTTGCGTGGTGGTGCGTTACCTTTCCCGGTGGAAGTAGTGGAAAACCGCACTGTCGGTGCTACTCTCGGACGAGATAGCGTGCGGCGCAGTATCTATGCTGCTGTGGCTGGTTTGGTGTTAGTCTTAATTTTTATGGGGGTTTATTATCGACTGCCTGGGTTGATTGCTGATGTGTCTTTGGCGATCTATACTTTGCTAACATTAGCTTGTTTTGCTTTGATTGGCGTAACTTTGACGTTACCAGGAATTGCCGGGTTTATCCTCAGTATTGGTATGGCAGTTGATGCAAATGTGCTGATTTTTGAGCGTACTCGTGAAGAATTACGTTCGGGTAAGACTTTATATCGCTCGGTTGAGTCGGGTTTTTATCGAGCTTTTTCGAGTATCTTAGACAGTAACGTGACGACGTTGATTGCTTGTGCTGCTTTGTTTTGGTTGGGATCGGGTTTGGTTAAGGGTTTTGCTTTGACTTTGGCAATTGGTGTCATAGTAAGTATGTTTACTGCTCTCACTTGCAGTCGTACTTTGCTACTCTTGACTGTTTTAACTTTACCTGGAGTGCGCCAAAAACCAGAACTTTTCTGTCCTAATCTCGATCGGAGTGCAAAATCATAGTCAGAGGGAAATTATGAAGTTAAATATTATTAAGCAGCAACGACTGTGGTGGACAGTTTCGGCGATCGCTGTTTTAATTAGCGCGATCGCAATGACGATTTCTTGGTTCACTTTTAATGCACCTTTACGTCCTGGGCTGGATTTTGTTGGCGGAACTCGGTTACAGTTAGAACGAGATTGTTCGGTTGCTGGTAACTGCGATGAACCGATTAATTCTGGACAAGTTCGCGATATTTTAGCCGCACAAGATTTGGCAAATAGCAGCATTCAAGTTATTGGTGAAGATAAGCAAACTCTTTCAATTCGTACGAAAACTTTAAATGTTGACGAACGCACTCAGTTAAGAGCAGCTTTAAGCGAAGAAATCGGCACATTTGACCCCGAAACAACTCAGATCGAAACAGTCGGTCCCACGATCGGTCAAGAACTTTTTACTGCTGGTATTCTAGCTTTGATTGTTTCGTTTTTCGGTATTATTGTATACCTCAGCTTCCGCTTTCAGTTTGACTACGCTCTGTTTGCAATTATTGCTTTATTTCACGACGCTTTTATTACTGCGGGGATCTTCTCTATTTTTGGTTTGGTTTTTGGGGTCGAAGTTGATAGTTTGTTCTTAGTTGCTATCTTGACAATTATCGGTTTTTCTGTTAACGATACTGTGATAATTTACGATCGCATTCGCGAAACAATTGCTGAAAACCCCAAAGATTCTATTACTGATATTGTCGATAACGCTGTCAATCAAACCTTAAGCCGCTCAATTAATACTACTCTGACAACTTTATTACCATTGATAGCTATTGCTTTATTTGGCGGCGAAACTTTGAAATTCTTTGCTTTAACCTTAATTATCGGCTTTATTCTCGGTGCTTATTCCAGTATCTTTGTTGGTAGCACTTTGTTGGCTTGGTGGAGAGTACGTCAGGGTAAAGAAAGAGTAGCTTTTGCTGATAGTCAACCTCATGAGGAAACTTAGTTGCGATCGGCATTGAAAAATTTTATTGCTTAGTAATCGCAGTATAGAGGTAGAACGTAAGTCTAAACAAAGACTATTACAATAGTAGGTAAATTCATCCTCATAGTAACTTATAATTCTACCTCTTAGCTATTACTAATTATCTCTTACCTCTGGACTACCGATGACAAACCTTCAACACCAACCTCAAAATATAGATCCTGACTTGAATAGAAAAGTCGAAAGATTACATCGACTGACAGTTTATGGTAGGTGGTTAGTGGTTGGTTTATCCTGGTTGATTTTTGCTCCTTTGGGTATTTGGGGACTGCGGGAAGAAATTTCCCTGTGGCTGGAACATTTTACTTGGGCAGCCGTGCGTTATGGTTTGGCTTACAATCGACTTGCGGCGGTTTCTCTTGCTTTTTGTTTCGGGATCACTACTGCTGTCTTGGTTTGGCAAAGTCGTAACATTCTTTTTGGACTTCCTCCTCAAGAAAGACGACAATTAGAAAAAAAAGTCAGGCAAATTCAAGCTAAAGGTCCAACTCATCCTTTGTGGAAATGGGTTTGTCAGTCGCGGCTATGATTGGGGGCTGGGGTTTTCAGCGAACAGTAATCAGTTATCAGTGACTAGTTATGAGTTATGAATAGGGAAGAGGGGGATTTAGAGGACTTGGGGGAACTAGGAGATAAACTGGTACGTGCTCACTGTTAACTGGTAATTTGTAGATGCGGGTACCTGCTCACTGATAACTGAAATATGAATATTCCCGATACTATAGTCGCAGAAATTAAAGCTTATCTTCATAAACAAGCCGATCGAGGCGATCTTGAAGCGCAAACTTTATTAGCTCAACTCGAACAAGTTGATAATTTTTCTCAAGAAACTGCTACTAGAGAAATGTTATCTCCTCCACCAGAAAAAGCTTTGGGCTGCTAATAGTCCAATTTTTGAAAAAATAGAAGCTAAGGGGCAATTTCCATGGTTGTACCTTAGTTTTTGGCGGTTTTAGGTGGTTTTTGGTAGCTCCTTCCTGAACAAATTATGCTCAGTGAAAATTTTGTGACCAGATAGTTGCCATTTTCGCAAATTTTAGTTACATTTATTTACAGAGCAACTTTACAAAACTTAATTAACTGGAGAGCAAACGATGGAAGATAACCGCAACGATGTTAAATTTGGCTTCACCCCTCAAGCCGAAAATTGGAATGGTCGTTTAGCAATGATTGGCTTTGCGGCTGCATTGATCGTCGAGTTAATCTCTGGTCAAGGCGTACTCCATTTTTGGGGTTTGATGTAATTTATTTAACAATCTCTCTCGTTTCTAGATCTTGTCAATCTCGCATTTTTAAGCTGGATTTCGTTAAAGAAAGCCAGCTTTTTTTTGGAAATAAAATAGTAAATAGTAGGGAGAAAAAAATACCTACTATTTACTAACATTCTTACTCAGGATTTCTGCTAACGAATGTACTCTTTGAGGATGCTATTACGATTTGGGTGGCGAAGTTTGCGTAAAGCTTTAGCTTCAATTTGGCGGATGCGTTCGCGAGTGACATTAAAAATTTGACCGATTTCTTCCAAAGTTTTCATCCGTCCGTCATCTAAGCCATAACGCAAGCGCAAAACATCTCGTTCGCGGGGGCTAAGAGTATCGAGGACATTTTCGAGGTCTTCGCGAAGAAGATTTTTGGAAACTTGGTCTTCTGGGGTTTCGCCATCAGCTTCGATAAAGTCTCCGAGTCGAGAATCTTCTTCTTTCCCGATGGGGGTTTCCAGAGAAATAGGAAGTTGAGCCGATTTAGCGATAAATCGCAGTTTTTCGATGGTCATTTCCATACGAGTAGCGATTTCTTCCTCTGTGGGTTTACGCCCCATTTCTTGAGAGAGAATTTTCGTAGTTTTCTTAATTCGGGAAATAGTTTCGTACAGATGAACTGGAAGACGAATAGTGCGAGACTGATCGGCGATCGCGCGAGTTATTGCTTGACGAATCCACCAAGTAGCGTAGGTAGAGAACTTATATCCCTTTTCGTGATCGAACTTTTCAGCAGCGCGGATTAAACCTAGGGAACCCTCTTGAATCAAATCCTGAAAAGATAAACCGCGATTCATGTACTTTTTAGCAATGGAAACCACCAAACGGAGGTTGGACTGAACCATTTTATCTTTAGCCCGTCTGCCGATGTGAAGACGACGGCGAAACTGATTTAAGTCCATTTCTACTTCTGAAGCCCATTCGCGATCGCTTGGTTCGCGATCTAAGCGATCGAAAAGTCTTTCACGAATGCGCTCTAATTCCAGTAAATCGGCTATTTTACGAGCGAGTTCAATTTCTTCATCTGCACGGAGAAGTCGAATGCGACCTATTTCTTGCAGATAAACGCGAATTGAGTCTTCAGTATAAGGTTTCTTTTTATTTTGCTCTCGACGACGATTATTAGCAAGTTTCCGTTTTCGATTCGTCGATGCTACCTCTGCGGCTACTGAGGCTTCGAGTAATTCCTCTCGATCCAGTCCATCTGTATCATCGTCAATTAAAATTTCTAACTCGTTCTGAGTATCTGTAATAGTTGCGAGTACGTTGTTGGCTTGCGTCATGCCTTTTTCCTCTTGCTCCTTCAGTTCAATACCAGAAGATTGTGTCGCTCGATGCACCTCTACGAGCAGTTGTTTTTTTTGTCTTTGTTTACTAACCATTTAACACCAGACATTACTAGCAAATACTGACTAGATTGATTTATTTTTTTGCCTAGCTGTGAGTATGAATAAGATGCTAGCCATATGCGTGTTAAGGTGCCAGAAAATTTTTAGAAGACTTTTCCGATTGTAGCCTTTCTTACAAAAATTGGGGTGAGGCTCTTAGTTTAATTTTTTATGTAGGAGCCAAATTCAAGGGCATCTGCATGATTGATTGAGTTGACACACCCATAGCGATCGCTCTCCTCAAAATAGGTTATAGCTAGACCCAACTACAATGTCGTTGTTACTTGGATTTTGGTTAATGTGTTTTTTGCCTTGCCGTTTATAGTTTCGATTGACCGCTCGATTAGAGCTTGAGGAGCTAAATTACTCTTCTAGCTCTTTGGTTCGCGCCAATAATTACTAGGTAAGTTTGTTGCCATTCTCTCATTAACCGCTTCCACTATAGTCTTAAAAACTAATCATCGTCAGATAATTAGTTTTGATAGCTTCAGCCATTTTAATTAATTTCACCACAAACGACAGCCTCCAGTAACAATTTTTTTGTTAAACTTAGTTGTTTAACTCAGGTAAGAGAACATTTGTACGATTGTGATTTCTCTACCCGACCACTACGTTAGCAAAATATTTTGGTTGCGGGTTGATTTTTGAGAGAATAAGTTAAAAAAGCTTCAGTCCTTGGGTAGAAAAAAAACTCCTTACTCTCAAAACCAAGGATTAATGCTGGTGACAGAACTTTTGGAGAGTAACAAAGCGATAGCCTTCTTGCAATAGTTGTGGAATCAACTCAGCAGTAGTAGCAGCAACATCTTGTCCTCCATAATAACCATCATGGAGAACAATGAGCGCTCCAGAATGTACTTGTCGCATTACTCGTTTGACAACTAGAGGTATTCCAGGAGATACCCAATCTTCGGGAACTACACTCCACATCACCGGACGATAGTTCCAGGAATGTAGTAATTTCAAGGTTTGAGGAGTAAAAAAACCGTTAGGAGGTCGGACATGGCGAATTTGGTTAGGATCGAGAGGAGTAGCTTTGGCGATCGCGTTTTGAGTTTGGCGGAGACTTTGCTTTAATTCTTCAGCACTGAGTAAGGGAAATGAGCGATGGTGATAGCCGTGGAGTCCGATCCAATGACCGAGATCGTAAACTTGATTGGCGATCGCCGGATACCTCTCGACACAAATTCCTAACCAGAAAAAACTGGCTTTGATTTGGTATTTATCCAGTACCTGCAAAAGCTGAGGTGTATACTCCGGATGAGGTCCGTCGTCAAAGGTAAGAGCGATTTCTGGGACATCAGGAGAACCCCTCCACAGACAATTAGGGAAAGTCGGTTTGAGAATGCGATACAACAGAGGATAAAGGTTCGCAAACTGGATTTTTGATTTATTCATTGCGGAATTGAAGATTAATCTCGGACGCCAATGCTGATGCTAGCGATAAATGACAATCTTGCTGACGAATTTTACCTTCTCCTGAGCCATTTTTAGTTATTAGTTCCTACTCTTTAGTCTTTTTTCCCAGAAAAGTCATTCACTGATTACTGTCTCTGCTGTAATTGGTAACGCCAAATAAGCACTATGCCACAATACCGCCTTTTCCGCCAAACTGCTTCCCTGAAAATCGGCGCAGCGATCGCGACAATTATTTTAGCTGTTACTGCTGGTTTGACTCAGATTTTAGCGATCGCTCAAAAACCAGAAGCGAAACGCTCATCTTCCCCAACCGCAGACGCTTCCGAATCAATCGCCCCATGCTCTTTCGGAGATAATTTCGAGCAAGCCAGACAAAAAGCTTTCCTTGCTGAAAATTTAGCGCGATCGGCACAAACTGCTCAAGATTGGAATTTAGTTATTTTGCGCTGGATTCAAGCAATTGAAGGAATGCAGGCTGTTTCTTTATCTAGTCCCAAACGAGCTTTTGCCGAGCAAAAAGTCAGCGAATATCAACATAATTTAGCGATCGCTCAACTCAAAGCTGCACGAGTGCGTCAGCAACTGCCTTTTGAGAGTTTTAACAGTCAATTTTTCGACGAACAACTGTTATTGTATTTGTCGTACACCGCCGCGATGGGAGCGCCAGATATTTTAATTGTTGGTAGTTCTCGCGCTGTACAAGGGGTAGATCCTCATCAACTGGAGTACGACTTAGCTACTCAGGGAAGGGAAGGTTTAAAAATCTTTAATTTTGGGATCAATGGTGCGACTACTCAAGTGGTGGACGCGATCTTGCGGCAAATAGTTCCCGAAGATCGGCAGCCCAAGTTAATTATTTGGGCGGATGGCTTGCGTTCGTTTAACAGTGGACGAAAAGACCTAACTTATCAGGGACTTGTTGCTTCTAGAGGCTATCAAGCTTTAAGCGCCGGAATTCGTCCTCAACTAGCAATTGAACCAGATTTAACTAACCCTGAGTGTGACTTAATTCCCTTCAACTCAATTTCGCGATCATCGCCCAATCGCTCCTATTCTCGCCAAAAGTCCTCTCAGCAGCTTATTTTTAGCCCTTCTTTGCGCGAAACTATCCTTTCAGCAACTTTTTTACCTAAACCTAGCAAGATCGCCTTGGCTGCGGAAATAATCGGCACTAATGCCAATGGATTTTTACCGATCGAGACTCGTTTCGATCCTGCCACTTACTACCAAGAGAATTCTCGCGTACCTGGTAATTATGACGCAGATTATCTCAATTTCAATTTAAATGGCGAACAAACTGCGGCTCTTAACCGAATCGTCGCTCATAGCAAAAAGCACAACATTCCTTTAGTTTTCGTCAATATTCCTTTATCTAACGAATATCTCGACGAAATACGTTTAGCTTACGAAGAAGAATTTAGCCAGTGGATGCAGCAACAAGCTGATACCCAAGGCTTTACTTTTATCGATTTGCTGAGCAAGTGGGGTGACGAAAACAGCTATTTTCAAGATCCTAGTCATCTCAATCGCTACGGAGCAATTGCGGTTGCTCGCGAATTGGCTACTCATCCGGAAATTCAGTTTCCAATCACCAATCCCTAATCAACAATCTCCAACTCCTGATGGTGGAAACGATGCTTGAGATTAACTGGAATCTGAAGTGGTTGAGAATCTTTGGGGATCGAACCAGTTTTGTTTAACGCTTGAAGTCCTTCTAAAATTGCATCTTGAATGAAAATTTCTTGCTCTTGGGAGAGCATCAGGCGAAAATATTCAGCGACAGAAGTGCGATCGCGATCGCTAGTTTTGATATTGGTAACGAAATGAGTTAGCTGACGTACGGCAATCAGGCGTTTGAGGGGATCGGGTTGGGTTAAGTTTTGTAGTAGTTGCTCGAAGTTTCTTTCAGTTCGATAAATTTGACGAGCGATAATTTGCCAAATAAGTAGGGCTAGGGTAATTAAAGTGCCAAAACCTTGCAAAATTGCGCCTGTAGCTAACCAACGGTTTTCTATTTGTATCCACAGACAAGTCGCGGTGTAAGTAGTTATTGTTGCTAATCCACCACTTCCGACGGCTAGGGTTAGTTTTCCGTGGGAACTACGCAAAAATTGCTGTAAATCTGACCAAGAAATGCGCCAGTTTGAATTTTGCAGTGAGTAAACCAGTAACATGATTGCGATCCCCACCACAGTCGCGATCGCTAATTTCCAGTTACAAACTAGCATCGCAACAAAGGCGAGCGGACAAATTAGCCAAATAGTCAAACTACGAAGTTGATTTAAAGAGTTTCGTTTCCAGGGCTTGGTTAGATTTACTCTTCGCCGACGAACAGATTTAGATGCTCGTCCTTTACGCCCGTATTTCGGGGAACAAAGCCGAGAAAAAGTTTTCAATGCTCTACTTTTGAATTTTAACTGTGGGGAAGAGCTATAACTGAGGTTGAGAATTTGCTTCCACCAAAATAACGCCTGTGCCACGGGGATTTCCTTGCTCGATCGCGATCTGATTATTTTCCCAGTCAGTAATGGTCTGCTACTAGGATACAGGCTTGGTGTCACAAAATCATAACTGTTAAAAAGCAAAGCTGAGGTCATCAATAGTAAGTTGACCGTCAAAGGCGTAGATCGTGACGCGAGTGATTTTATTTGCAGTTACCTCTAGTGGAGCGTTAGGAGCGATTTGAGAATCGGAGCCTGCTAAATTTTGTCCGGGGATTTCTGCCCGGGCGACAACTCGATCTTCGCGATCGTAAGCTGAGAGAACGGTACGCTGGGAACAAGTGACATAACACTTGAAATAACGAATTGGCGTTGAAAAACTTGCTTCAATCCAACCGCTTTTTGGAGCGCCCATTAAAACTATCGTTCCAGTATGGGGAGGATAAGCTTGGTTGGAAGGTTGAAGGGCGATCGCGTTACTGAAACTGATTCCCCAAGGTCTAAACTGATTGTCGATCGCTTCAAAGCATCTCAAGTCTTCCAAATTCAACTTGAGCTGACTGGGTTTGATCGTTGGTAGACTGGCTTCGTTTTCAGTTGTGTCTCGCCAAGGGTTGACCAATACTGCTTTTTCTTCATCCCAACTCGCTCGCTCGGATGAGGATTCACTGGCTGAAAAACTACTTCTAGTTACCATAACTTTGCCCTGGCATTACTCTTTAGTGTGGATGCTGTCAATCTTCTTCAGATTAACAGTTCCTCTTACCCGATTTTTTTGACATACTTTTTCACGATCGTGCAACTCTTGTTAATTATAATAGTCTCTGCTGATTAAGGTTAAGCTGTGATTATTTTAAGATTAGTCATTACAGTTGTTGCTGATAAATTATCTGCCCTGATTGCGATCGTTTTTATTTTTTACATAACTTCAGCTTAACTTTAACCGCGTTCAGTGTAATTATCGCTAATTTCACAGTTGACTACTAGGGGATTACTCTGAGGTTAAAATTGGTAGGTTGAAGCTTAATCATCTTCTAGCTGGTCTTTTGTAGCTTTTGTCGCTATTTGAGTCGAGGCAAAAATTCATCAAACCTTTAAATCAAGGGAAAATTTATTTATCAAATCTTTTTATTCAAAGTCATTAAGCTGCGGTATTAAAAATCAATCTCTAGTGAGAAGTTTTTTTCCCGCTTTCTAGAGATGATAGCTGAGGCGATCGCTGATGAAAAGTTCGTCGGTTTATTTTTTTTCAACAAAGGAAAAATTAAGAACTATGAAATTACCACTTGGTGTAGAAAGCCACTCTGTAATGACTTCTTTGGGAACGATGGTGTATTACACGCCAACTAAAATGCCTTGGCGAGATAGTGCGAATGTTGAGAGTGAAGCATACCCAGATTTATTGTTCCTGCACGGTTTTGGTGGCGGTTCTTCGGCTTATGAATGGTCAAAGGTTTATCCAGCTTTTGCGAGTGAGTATCGCGTTTTAGCACCCGATTTGATTGGTTGGGGGCGATCGGCGCATCCGGAGCGCAATTACCAAATTGATGATTATCTTACGACTATTTCGGAGTTTATGGAACAAACTTGTCGTACTCCTCTGCCTGTAGTAGCATCTTCGCTAACGGCAGCTTTTGCGATTAGGGTAGCTATTTCACGTCCCGATTTATTCAAGTGTTTGATTTTGACTACACCCGCAGGTTTGTCTGATTTCGGGGAAGATTACACCCGCAGCTTTTTTGCTCAATTAGTAAGTACGCCTTTTCTCGACCAGGTTCTTTACTATACTGGGGTAGCTACGGCTGGTGGAATTCGCTCTTTTTTGGAAAATCGTCAGTTTGCTCGCCCGGAAAGAGTTTATCCTGAAATTGTTGAGGCTTATTTGGAGTCGGCAACCCAACCTAATGCTCAGTATGCGGCTCTTTCTTTCGTGCGGGGCGATTTGTGTTTCGATTTGGCAAATTATGTTACTCAGTTAACTACTCCGACAGCGATTATTTGGGGGCAAAAATCCCAGTTTACCGGACCAGAAATTGGGAAGCGGTTGGCAGCGCTTAATCCCGAAGCGATTAAGATTTTCCAACAGCTTGATGATGTAGGTTTGACTCCTCAACTTGAGTCACCTGCGGTGACGATTGGTTTAATTCGTCGTTATTTGAACTTACTTTCGTAAATTTTTACAATGATTTTTACGATAATCTTCAATCCCCAAGCGATCGCATCTATTTTACCAACGTTTTTAATAGCGCACGTCAATAACACTAGAGTTGAAATTGTAAGTCGAACCTTCTAACTCAATCGTCGTGCCAATTTTAACTTTATTATTGCCCAAAACTGCCCCATCGGGAGTGATTTGAGCTTGACCGCCGAGAGTCATAAGCATATTGGTGCTATAGGAATCTTCCGAGGTTCGAGGGTCAGGTAAAGCTTTGACAGAACCATCCGGTTGAGGCACAATAACTTGTTTTTGTAGTGGTTGAACCGCAAGAACATCAACTTCCCCATAACGTTGATTGCGGATGATAATTTTAGTCTTTTTTTCTTCTTGAAACTGACTGATTAACTGTTTTGGGTTGCGAACACTTAAACCTCGAACAATCACATCTACTTCAATAGGTTTGGTACTGGTAACTTGAGCTACCGAAGTGACAGGAGTACCCGGAAAGACAAAAATCCCGATGATGACTAAAAAGATTACGGCAGCAGCACCAAGATCGAGAAGACTTACTTTGCCGAATAGCCGTCCTTGAGAATCTAAAAGCTTCATTGTTCCTGATTTTGGGTTGAGTTGTTGAGCAAGAAAAGTAATTTATCGATCGCGATCGCGTATCAACTTTGTTAAGTTACCACAACTTTTACTCTGGATCGGCAAAATTTTTGGGGGAGGTAATAAGCGATCGCGCAAAATAGATCTAGATTCAGTTGGCATGGCAACATCCAACTTAAAAATTGCGTCTGTGGTTCTGAGATTAATCAACGACAAAAGTTTTTTACTTAAAAAATCTATGTTAAAACAATTTTCTGCTTTTGTGTGGCGAAGACAACAACGACGCTGGCTTTACGGACTCCTGTCAGTGGTAACAGCCTTAAGCTTGTGGCTGGGAACTCCTCAGCCTTCTCAAGCAATCTCGTGGATTGAATTACTTTTACGGGGAGTGCAAATATATCAAATTTCTAATCTTTCTCCCCGTCAAGAAGTTCAGCTAGGGAAGCAAATCAATCAGCAACTGATTGAAAGCGGTAGAGTAGAACTGGTAAGCGATCGCCAAATTAACGAATATATTAACCAAATCGGTCAACGACTCGCCCAATATAGCGATCGCCCGGAACTTCCTTACACTTTTCAAGTGGTTAAAGATGACAGTATTAATGCTTTTGCAACAATGGGTGGCTTTGTTTACATCCATACTGGTTTAATTAAAGCCGCAGATAACGAAGCCGAATTAGCCAGTGTAGTTGCTCACGAAATTGCTCATATCTCCAGACGGCATTCAGTAGAACAACTGCGTCAACGGGCGTTGGCTGAAGGCGTACTTTCGGCGGCGGGACTCGAACAAAGTCGGGCGGTACAAATTGGGGTTGAACTGGCTTATAGTCGTCCTAACAGTCGTCAAGATGAGCTAGAAGCTGACCAAAGCGGACTAGAAATGTTGCGGCAAGCGGGTTATGCGCCTTCAGCTACGATCGCCTTTCTGGAAAAACTCCAAAGACAAGGTGGTTCTCCACCAGCTTTTTTGAGTACCCACCCAGCTACATCCGATCGCATTCGAGCTTTAGAAAGAGAAATTGACCCCGCTATGGCTAACCAAGGTGAAGGTTTAAATAATCAAGCTTATCAAGCTAAAATCCGTTCGCTTTTATAATCCTAGAAGTAAACGTCGAGGCAAAATTTTCTGGGGCTTGACTTTAGTTATTGCTTCTGAGAGAGGCATTTTCCGCGATCGCAACTGCTTGACATTGATTTGATAAACTACGCCGTTAGTGTAATCTAAACCCGTTAACCAACCGCTAGTTTGATGATAGGCTCCTGTATCAATGTCAAGCCAGCCTTCGCCTTGGGCGAGTTTTCCTGGGATTACACCTGGTAAGGTAAAGGTAATTGTATGTCCGGTAATAATCAGTTTGTCCGGAAAATAAGGTTTTTTACTACTGTGAAATTCATCTCTAATCCAACAAAATTGGTCGGAGGTTTGTTTTTCCAGAGGTAAATTGGGGTTTACACCCGCATGAACTAACCAGACATCTCCTAAATCGAGATAGATTGGTAGGTTTTTCATCCACTCGATATGTTCTTCAGGAATGCCTCTTTGACCATAACTTTTCATCGTACTGTTACCACCGCTATAAAGCCATGCTTGCAGCGTCGCATTACTAGGGTCTTCTTTAGCTAGGAGTAACATTTCTTCGTGGTTTCCCAAAAGACATTGGTATTTATTCTCAATGACAAAGGAGACGACTTGAGCGCTTTTCGGACCACGATCGATTAAGTCTCCTAAAAAATATACTCGATCGTTTTTACCGGGAGCGATCGCTTCCAGTAAGCTCATCAGAGCATCATAGTGACCATGTACGTCTCCAATAAAAATTTTGCGGTCGGTCATTGTTTCTTTACTCACACTTGGTTGCACCAAAAACTGGCTTGTTTCAGCTTTAGGGTTGCTAAAAAGCCTTTACTGCGGAAAAAGCCGATCTTATTCCCAGTATTACCGAATATTTTTCCATTCCAATGTTCATTTGATAGATTTATTGATTGTAAACAAGCTCGGTTGACTCAATTTCGGTTTTCTCGGAATTCATTTCTCGGAATTCAGGTGGCGAGCTAGGTAAAATTTTTGAGTTGGCTGGATCGGTATTTTCTAGCTAGAAACACTTTATAATGTTCATTTGAGTGGCTTTATTGCTTAGAAACAAGTTCAGTTGACTCAATTCCGGTTTGTGGGGAATTCAGGTGGCAAGCTAGGTAAAATCTTCGAGTTGTCTGGATCGATATTTTCTGGCTAAAAACATTTATGAAACAAGTAACTAAGATTAATGTTCTCAAAAAGTTTACCGGTATTGCTTGGGTGGAGCAGGCGATCGCTAATCTCGATCTGATTTTACTAGATCACTCGCACTGCGAGTTAAAAGCAGCTTCGACGGCACTCAATTTTATGTTTCGCTATCCTGCTCATACTCGTTTGGTGCGAGAATTGACTCGTTTGGCGCAGGAAGAACTGGAACATTACGAATTGGTTAATCAATGGCTCGAACGTCGGGGTATTCCTTTAGCTCCTTTGAATGCTCCTCCTTATGGTGCTACTCTTAAAGCCCAAATGCGTCGCCAAGAACCAGATCGTTTGCTTGATTCGCTTTTGATTGCTAGTTTAATTGAAGCTCGCTCTCACGAACGTCTCGGTTTACTTGCTGCTCATTGTCCCGATCCAGAGTTGGCTAAATTTTATCATGGTTTAATGGCATCAGAGGCTCGTCATTATGGCGTTTATTGGTTACTGGCGGATAGTTATTTTGACCGCGATGTGCTCGAAAAACGTTTGGATGAATTAGCGATCGTTGAAAGCGAAATCCTCGTTAATCTTTATCCTGAACCAAGAGTTCACAGTTAGTTTTTTTAGCTTGCCCTTAAGTTGCTTTGTGAAGAGCTTAATCTAAGCAAACATTTTTTTATCTTGTGACGCTTGCTCTTTTAAATAGCGATCTAGTGGTTCGACATCGCAACAAAAAGCCGCTCTATGACTTTTGTGTCGAGAACTAAGCGGCTCTATAGTATAATTAATTGAATCAGGTGACGGCACTTTAATCTATTAATAGTAATACCCTAAATCGATTGTGAAAGCCATTAATCTTTTTGGCTTTTGTTATTTGAAGTACAAAGAAGAGGATCGCAAAGCTTTTATTACTTAACAACTAAGATCGCTATCTACCCATCCGCTTTTTATAGCGTTGAGCAGAAGAACGCAGTTTTTCACTAGGAACTGGTGGATTAAGTAATGCTTCTGCAAAAAATTCTTGGTCTCGTCGGCTTAAATTAATAAGCTCTTTTTGTTCTGGAGTAATTCGGGCTTCCAAACGAGCGCTCTTTGCAATTTGTTGGGCAGATTTCTTAAAGTAAACCTTATTAGACATAGTCTAAATATACTCCCATCTATTGTATAACAATTGTAATACAAATAACAAACTGTGCAAGTTAGGGAATCAAAGTTGCGGAATTTAGACAAAAAATTTCTGAATCTCAATTAGGAGAAGAGGTGAGATAATCGCGATCGCCTTTTTTGGAGAAAGCTAAAAATGAATAAATATTATCAAGATTTTTTAATTAGAACTTGGCAAAAAGGGGATCGCGATGCAGCCGCAGCAGTTATCGCTGAGGTATTAGCTGAATATAATTTAAGTTGGGAACCATTAGGTGCAGATCGAGATGTATTAGCAGTAGAAGAAAGTTATTTTCAGCGTGATGGTGAATTTTGGGTAGTCGAACAAAATGGCAAAATTGTCGGGACTGGGGCATATTATCCGGTGAATCGGGGCAAAAATGGTGTAGAAATTCGTAAAATGTATTTACTACCGACAGTTAGAGGTAAAGGACTGGGTAGATATTTATTGCAAGAGTTGGAAGCGGCGATCGCTACTCGTGGCTACAAAGAAATTTGGTTGGAAACTGCTTCAGTGCTAAAAGAAGCTGTAAAGTTATACGAAAGTAGCGGTTATCAACCAGCAACCGGAGTAGAAACCAAGCGCTGCGATCGCGTTTATCTCAAAACTTTATTGAATGAATAATTAACAACCTATGACAAATGACAACAAGCCTTCTCAACCACGACACATTGTTTTAACTTCTCACCCAGGTAAAACTGGATCGAAATCTCCCGCAGTTAACTGGGGAAAAATAAACCCGATTGAACGAGGTGCAATTATTGGTAGTTTAGTCAATCCTGCACATCGAAATGTTATTGGTACTCACTCTGGTTCTTATGGAGTATATCGTGCTTTAGCAGTTGCTAGTGGTGCATTGCAACCCGATCATCGGGCGGATTTAACTAATACTTCGCCGATAGTTCATATTGGTCCTTTTCCTAGTTGGGGAGATCCAGATAAAATTGTTTCTCTCGATCCTTTTGGTGCTGTTGTTGGTGAAGTTTATCAAGACTTGTACGCTCAAGGTTATGATATTCGCCCGACAATTGCTGTTACTAAAGCCCAAATTAATTTACCAGAAATTAAGTATGCTGTCGCCCACAAAAATATTCAAATTGATGGCGTAATTGTGAAAGCAGGTGGTAGTTTAGCGGTGACAAAAGTGGCGATCGATCCGGTGTGGTATTTACCGGGAATTGCCCAGCGTTTACAAGTAGAAGAAAGTGTTTTGCGTCGGAATCTTTTTCAACAAACTGGGGGAATGTTTCCCGAATTAGTAACTCGTCCTGATTTGCACGTTTTTCTTCCTCCCATTGGCGGAACTACGGTTTATATTATTGGTGATGTAGCGGCAATTACCGATCGAAGTAAACCTTTAGCCGTTAGAGTACATGATGAGTGTAATGGTTCCGATGTTTTTGGTTCTGATATTTGCACTTGTCGTCCTTATTTAATCCACGGAATTGAAGTTTGTACGGAAACTGCACAAGCGGGAGGGGCTGGGGTAATTGTTTATTCTCGTAAAGAAGGACGAGCTTTAGGTGAAGTAACCAAGTTTTTGGTTTATAATGCTCGGAAGCGACAAGCAGGTGGCGATCGCGCGAATGCTTATTTTACTCGCACGGAATGTGTGGCTGGGGTGCAAGATATGCGCTTTCAAGAATTGATGCCTGATGTGTTACATTGGTTGGGAATTACCAAGATCGATCGCTTTGTTTCCATGAGTGACATGAAGTATCAGGCGATCGTGCAATCGGGAATTGAAATTAGCCAAAGAGTGCCAATTCCTCCCCATTATATTCCTGAAGATGCTCAAGTAGAAATTGCTGCGAAAACTGCCGCCGGATATTACACTGAGGAAACGGTTCCTGATGAATTTACCCTGACGCAAATTTATGGGCGAGATTTGCTTGATTATTAGCAACTAGAAGGCATTTTAACGATGATTTTTAACTGCCAAACTTGCTCTTTATTTATAGGTTGAATTAATTATCGACTTAGTTTATAATTTAAATGAGAATTTTTTATAATGGAAATAGCGATATCTATTTAAAACGAGTCATATTCCCATTATAAAAAATATCATGTCAACCCTTAGAAAAAAAGTATAACTTGCTACATTTTAGCAAAATCGCGTAAAAGCCTTGAACGAAAACCAAGAGAAACTAATTGCCTATTTAAGAACCCCAGCAGCGATCCGAGAACAATGCGATCGCCTGTTTCAGTTATCCTGTGAAGATCGACTGAAATACTTTCGCGTGCAACTAGATCGACTTGACAAAGTAGTAGATTACGTTATCGAAGTAACCCAAGAAAACTACCCCGATCTAAAAATACCTTTTCACAGTCGTTGGCGACACTTTCAAGTCGGTGGAGTCAGACGTTTAGAGGAACTGAATAAAAAATTATCCAGGTTGACACCAGTAGAGAAAGCCAAGGTAAAATTCGACTTAGCGATCGTCAGCGTCTTACTAGACGCTGGGGCTGGTTCCCGATGGAGTTACCAAGAAGCAGAAACAGGTAAAACCTTTCGTCGTTCCGAAGGATTAGCAGTAAGCAGCTTTTGGATGTTTTGTCAAGGCTTATTTTCCAGTAGCCGCGATCGCCGCGCCAACGCCACAGGCTTACAAGAATTAAGCAAAGAAACCCTCACTCAAGGATTACAAATTAGCAAAAAAAATCCTCTAGTTGGCTTAGAAGGAAGACTGCAATTACTCCAGCATTTAGGAGAAGTTTTAAGCAAAAATCCGCAATATTTTGGCGAAGATAATCCTCGTCCCGGAAACTTAGTTAACTACCTCTTAGAAAAGAAAGAAAATAACTCAGCTATCAGTGCAGTTGAAGTCTTAACTACCGTCTTAGAAAGCCTAGGAGAGATTTGGACAGGAAGAGTTACAATCGGGGGCGTAACATTAGGCGACGTTTGGCAACATTCCGCCTTAACAGGAAATAATTACGTTCCCTTTCATAAACTTTCTCAATGGTTAACCTACTCACTCCTCGAACCTTTACAAGAGTTAGGATTAATTATTACCGACTTAGACAAATTAACCGGACTCGCCGAATATAGAAACGGCGGTTTATGTCTCGACTTAGGATTAGTAGAAGCTAAACAAGAGAGTATTTTTAGTAAAGCACATCCACCCAGTTCAGATATAATAGTTGAATGGCGTGCTTTAACAATAATTTTACTCGATAAAATTGCTGCCAGAATGCGCGAAAAATTAGCTATGAGTCCAGCAGAATTACCTTTAGTCAAAGTCTTGCAAGGAGGTACGTGGAGTGCAGGAAGACGTATTGCTAACCAATTAAGAGAAAATGGCATTTCTCCCCTAGAAATTAAAAGCGACGGTACTGTATTTTAAAGAGGAAAATTGGTAGAGATATTGCCGACAAAGTCTCTACACCAGACCTAGTATTAACTAACTATAAATATTTAGCTACAAAATCCTCTGGAGTAAAGCAGTCAAAGTCTCCTGTTTCAGTAGCTAAAGCCCTAATTAACTTATGGTTAGCAGATACAAAACATTCGGCTTTTCCTTCTTTAGCAGTTAAATAAACACCAATATCTTCACGAGGAATCTTTCCCAACTTTTCCAGTCGAACAAATTCTTCTGGATTTAGCAAAACATAGCAAATGTTAAGATTCTGCCAAATTAGTCCGATTAATTTACTACCCCAATCTTTATTTTGTAAACGTTTAGCTACCCGCAAGATTTGCTCAATTAATTCTTCAGAAATAACTACTTTAACTGAGTTTTTCTCTTTACCTTCAAACCCAAGCCAATTAAGAATTTCACGTTCATAACTGTTCGGTTTTGCTGCACCAATAATATAAATATTGGTGTCCAAAAATACACAATCAAGAGAGGATTTCATCGTTAGTCAATCTGTTAATTGTTTGCTCGTTTCGTCGGCAACTAAATTAGAGTGATTTTGGCGTTCAATTATCATTTCTCGCTTAACTTCCTGGACTAAATGAACAATTTTTTCTCTGGTATCATATCCAGCTTCTTTTAAAGCATCTTGAGTTTGCTGTTGCAACTCTTCTAATGTAAGTTTATCTTCTAACTGTTGAGAATCTGCTTCGGAATCTGGAGATGTTTCGCTGCGTCTGGATTTAGTAAATAAGACGAAATTGAGAACTTCTTCGACGAAAGCATCGGAAGATTGGGCAATTTCTTTAAGTAGCTGTTCTCTGACTGTCATCTGGCAATTTGGTTGTAAAATATAAGAGCGATCGCTGTTGGCTCAATTCCAACTCAACGCTTCTCAACTCATTTTATCGAAGGAAGATCGTGGTTTGTTTCGAGGTTGAGCGCCAAATCGAGAGCGTCTGTGCTAATATCCCGTAAAATAACGGCGATCGCTATGTCATCACCAGTCACTGTTATCGATCATCCTCTCGTACAGCATAAGCTGTCTCTGATGCGTCATACTCAAACCAGTACCGCTAAGTTTCGTCAACTGTTGCGGGAAGTCTCGATGCTACTAGCATACGAGGTAACGCGGGATTTGCCGCTCAAATACGCAGAAATTCAAACACCCCTAGCAACTATGCAAGCACCGATGTTAGCCTCGGATAAGAAAATGGCGATCGTGTCGATTATGCGAGCAGGTCAAGGGCTTTTAGATGGTATCCTCGAATTGATTCCCTCGGCACGAGTGGGACATATTGGTTTATACCGCGAACCCACAACTCATTTAGCTGTAGAGTATTATTTTAAACTTCCTCATGATGTGGAACATCGGGATATTCTCTTAGTCGATCCCATGTTAGCCACGGGAAACACCGCAGTTGCAGCAGTGGATAGAATTAAGGAATTTAACCCTCGAGACATTAAATTTCTTTGTTTGCTAGCTGCACCAGAGGGAATTGCACATTTTCACGAACATCATCCAGATGTGCCAATTTATACTGCGGCGATTGACGATAAATTGGACGAACATGGTTATATTTTACCGGGACTGGGAGATGCAGGCGATCGCCTTTATGGAACTAAGTGAGACTTATCGCCGACTCTCCACTTCTCTACTATTTATCAGGAATTATGAATCAAGAATTTACCGTAAAAAAATTGCCAGCAAAATCAATTAATTCTGAAAACTTTCAACCTTTCGGACAGTTAATTACTCCGGCGGAAGATGGGAAAGAATTTGACCAAACTGACGCGCAACTAAACTTAAAAAATGGTATACCGCGATTTTATATTATGCGACTAAAAAATCGCGGTCGTCAATTTAGTAAACTCACCCGCCATAGTCAGTGTAGCCAATGTTTGGGTTCCTTAGAAGGTAAAGAATGGTTGATTGCCGTGGCACCACCAACTCTGGGAAAAGAACCAGAATTCAAGAAAATTACAGCTTTTCAGATTCCTGGTAATTGCTTCATTAAACTAGAAACTGGAACTTGGCACGCGGGTCCTTATTTCGATGAAGATACTGTAAATTTTTATAATTTAGAATTAAGCGATACTAATCTAGTCGATTATTTTACTCATGACTTTCGCAAAAGTCATCACCTAGTTTGGGAAATTGTTTAGCTGACTAGATTTTTACTGATTTGCGAACTTAGCTTTGACTTCCAGTGAAACTAACTAAAATTGATGAATTCTCGCTTAATCTAGATTAATGTTAAATGATTATAAACTTTTATAATAAATTTAGCTCAAATAGCTCTGGCAATCAAAATAAATCTGCTATAATCGCGTTGTGTGATGAGAATAGGTTCGGTTGCAGTGTTTGTTTGTGGTATCGATAAGGTGTTTTCCTTGAGGTTCGCGGGTACAGGCTTCTCTCCGAAGATTCTATCTCCTCACGGAAATAAAACAGGAGAGAAATAATGTCGATTTACGTGGGAAATTTGTCATACGAGGTTACTCAAGAAGACCTCATGCAAGTTTTTGCAGAGTATGGAGAAGTAAAACGAGTACATTTACCTACAGACCGCGAGACAGGTCGTCTGCGTGGTTTTGGTTTTGTGGAAATGTCCAGTGACGATGAAGAAGAAAAAGCAATTGAGACTTTAGACGGTGCATCTTGGATGGGTCGCAACATGAAAGTTAATAAAGCAAGACCTCGCGAAAATCGCGGTTCTGGTTCTTTTGGTGGTCGCAACAAAAGCTTTTCTCGTTCCTCTCGCTACTAAAAATTAGCGTCAATCAAGACAGAAGTTTTTTGCTGTACGCGCTTGCATAAACTTAGATAAGATTTTGTGTTAGGGTGCGTTAAGAGCGCGCACCCAATTACTTAATTAGACACCACAGCCAGCTAAAATTCAGTTTGGGGATGGATTAACTGAAAACCAGCATCTTTCAACTTTTGATTCGACACTCTCGCATTATAAGGTCGAAGGCTTTTTTGGTTTACATCCCAGTTGACTGGGGGAAAATTATGTTTGGCTAAAACAGAGTTAATTAGTTCTCCTGTAGTTAATTTATCATCATCAACAAGATGATAAATACCTTCAAGTTGATGGAGACGCGCAAATTCAATTGCAGCGACGATATCATCTAAATGTATCCAATTAGTTGCATCATCCCCTGAACCAGGACGAGTAGTACCAGCAACGCGACTAAAAATTTTTACCACTTCTCTTTGAGGTCCATAAATTCCTCCCAGACGAAAAAGACAAACTTTCAACTTCTCCGTGGCTGCTGAAAGTAAAACTCGTTCAGTCTCAGCGAGAATTCGACCATTTTCATTTGCAGGTTTAACAGGGGAACTTTCATCAACTACAGCCCCATTGCGATCGCCAAAAACCGAATAAGAACTAGTATAAATTAATTGTCGCACAGTGGGAGTTTCTGGCAAAACAGAAACAAGAGTTTTCGCAGTACCGAGATAAGTTTCTTCGTAACTAGCAGCATTCTTAGCCCCAACGCATAAAAGAACCAAATCTTGTCCTGCAACTACAGATTTTAACCCTTCTCGGTCATTACCGCAAACAACCACCACCTGACTAGCAAAATTTGACAAACTAGCAACGCGAGAGTTAGTCGTTGTCGTCACAGTTACTTCTAAATTTTTTTCTTGACTCCAGTAACGCGCAACTTCCGTACCTACATAACCACAACCAATAATTGCAACTTTCATTTTCGACAGTCAGAACGAGGATAGCAAAGCAATATTAACCCAAGCAAACATTGCCAAGATTAGTTTAGCTTGAATCCAACAGCAAGATTAAAAAATATCGGCAAAAAACCTCATTTAGGTAACGTCCGAGCGAGCTAAAATTGAATAGTGAGATCGAAATCAATAACTTAGGAATTAATGAGGAGAAAGAAACCTAAAAACAATTTTAAACAAATTTGGCGTAAATTTGGGGACTCATTCAGTGTATTTCGCTACAGCAAAAAAGCAGTAAAATTAGTTTGGCAAACCAGTCCTCTGCTAACCATTTTACTTGCCATACTTACGTTAGCAGGAGGTGTTTTACCAGCCGCAATCGCCTATGTAGGAAAATTAATTGTTGATGCAGTAGTCAGCCAATCTAGCATTCTTGCCTTACAATATGTAGCACTAGAAGGATTACTCGTCATCTCCCTAGCTTTTACTCAACGAAGCAAAGTAGTTTGTCAATCTTTATTGCGAGTCTTACTAGCGCAAAAAGTCAACGTTTTAATCTTAGAAAAAGCCCTACAACTAGACTTAGTTCACTTTGAAGATTCAGAATTTTATGACAAAATGACTAGGGCGAGAAGAGAAGCATCTCAACGTCCCCTTTCTCTGGTGACTCGTACTTTCAGCCTCGTCGAAGATAGCATCGCCTTAATTACTTATAGCGGGCTACTGCTGCAATTTTCAGTTTGGGCAGTTATAATTTTAGCGATCGCCGCCTTACCCTCCTTCATCGCCGAAACTCGGTTTGCCGGAGAAGCCTTTCGCTTATTTCGTTGGCGATCGCCAGAAACTAGAGAGCAAACTTACTTAGAAATTTTACTAGCAAGAGAAGATTTTGCCAAGGAAGTCAAACTTTATCAACTCGGACAAACCCTACTCCAACGTTACCGAAACATCTTCCAACGACTTTACCACGAAGACCGCAATCTTACCTTACGCCGAGGTTTTTGGACATATCTGCTGAGTTTATTTAGTACCGCAACCTTCTACCTCGCCTATGCTTGGATTGTACTCGAAACTATTAGCGCTCAGATCTCTATCGGCGATATGACCATGTATTTAGTCATCTTTCGTCAAGGACAGTCTACCTTTTCGGCGGCACTAACTTCAATTGGTGGAATGTACGAAGATAATCTTTATCTGTCTAATTTATATGAATTTCTCGAACAAAAAGTGTCTCAGTCTCAAGGTAATGCTACCACCGGAATAATTCCCGGCGATGGAGTTCGTTTTGAAAACGTTTCCTTTACTTATCCTGGAAGAGAAGAACCCGCTTTAGAAAATATTTCCCTGCATTTGCAACCCGGAGAAAAACTCGCCCTCGTTGGCGAAAATGGATCAGGGAAAACCACTTTAATTAAACTTTTAACGAGATTATACGTGCCGACAGCAGGTAAAATTTTCCTTGATGGTGTAGATTTACAAGCATGGGATCTTCAGCATTTACACCAACGAATTAGCGTAATTTTCCAAGATTTTGTTCGCTATCAATTTACCATTGGTGAGAATGTCGGCGTTGGTGATGTCAGTCACTTAGAAAATAGCGATCGCTGGAAACAAGCCGCCCAAAAAGGCATGGCAAAACCCTTTATTGATTCTCTGCCAGAAGGCTTTTTTACGCAACTAGGTCGCTGGTTTCGTAGCGGAGTTGAACTTTCCGGCGGACAATGGCAAAAAATTGCTTTATCGCGGGCATTTATGCGCAGCCAAGCTGATATTTTAGTCTTAGACGAACCCACTTCAGCAATGGATGCAGAAGCAGAAGCACAAATTTTTGAACGGCTTTCCCAGCTAACCAAAAATCAAATTGTTATCCTGATTTCTCACCGTTTCTCAACAGTACGCATGGCGGATAAAATAGTCGTCTTATCTCAAGGGAAAGTTATTGAACAAGGAACCCATGAAGAATTATTAGCAGCTAATGGACGCTATGCAAGATTATTTACTTTACAAGCAGCCGGATATCAGTAATAATTAGTTCGTAGTCACAAGGGCGAAGTAAATATTATCGCAGAGAACGAGTTAGTTAAGACATCTTAATTTTCGGAAAACCTTGCTAGAATAAGATCCGATCGTTATTTACTGTTCACTGCTATAGTGCTTGTGGCTTTTTTTAATCAGATCTAGTTTAGACAAAATAGAAAGCAGTAGTCTGGAAAAAAATATGAGAATAGGTATAAAATGGACGATCGGGTGAAACTAGCTCAAGCTCGTACTGATTTAGCCAATCAGAGAACTTTACTTGCTTATCTGCGTACGGGATTAGCCTTTTTTATTGCTGCTGCTGGCTTACCC
The DNA here is from genome assembly GCF_020144665.1 of Oscillatoria salina IIICB1. NCBI lineage: Bacteria > Bacillati > Cyanobacteriota > Cyanophyceae > Oscillatoriales > Oscillatoriaceae > Oscillatoria > Oscillatoria salina. The sequence goes on from NZ_JAAHBQ010000048.1 coordinate 29,663, forward strand.
AAACTTTATGGGGGTATTTTAGTAGTTATAATTTCTTTTCTACTAGGATTTATTGGCTTATTATTTATCGTTGTAGGAATTTATGTTTATCAACGTTACAAAGAAAAAAGAAGACGAGTTAGTCGATAACTCAATTAGTAATTTTGCCAATTAATCTGAAAGGTCAAAAAAATGCTACAGATGTTATGTAAAGAAGATACTTCTAAAGTCTTTATAAGATTACGATGGTAAAATGATGATGCGTAGAAAATTTTCTCTTTAATTCGATCTTAAAGATTTAGTTGAAATCTCACTCGTTTTTTCGCTCTTATAAAAGGAAGTAAATTCAGAAATTATAATTTCTACCGCTTCTCGATGCTTGTCCCGAATTCGCCAACTCCAATTCTTCACCAAGGGAAAACCAGCTTGGAAATAAACTTTTAGTAAACAATCATTTTCACCTTCCCATTGATAATCAGCAATTTGCTCCCATTTAATGGTATAAAATCCCGGACAAATACCTCGTTCTCTTAATTCTAAACGTGCCTGACTGACTGCGAAACAAAAAATAGCTAAAAAGCCCAAAAATATTGCTGGCGAAAGATGAAAAACTAACTGATAATAGTTGAAAGAAACCTCGCCAATCGATCGCACAATTATCTCCCAAGTTAAACAAGCTGCAATTGCTACTTGAACCAGACTTGCAAGTAACAATAATTGGCGATTACCCAAACTTCCTAAAGTTAATAATAAATAACCTGCTTGCTTTTTTCGCCAACGCCAAGTAACGAGATAACCTAAAAATATGAATAAAGGCAAAAGAGAAAGGGCAAATCCATATTTAAGCAGAGACAAAAATAATCCTAGATAGTGTATAATTAAATAATGTAGTGCCAAAGAAGAAACAAAACCCACAGCAAAAAAAGGAACCATCTCCCCCCCATCTTTACCCATCACCTTTTGTCCGAGGAAAGGTGCAGTAATTACATAGGCAAAGAAAAAAATAGGAAGAAAAATTATCAGCGAAAGCCATAAATTCACAGCTTACTTCCTTATTGACGAACAGCGCCACCAAGAGGGTAATAACTGATGATAGCGAGATATTTCCAGGTTATTCTGTGTCCCTATACCCTCACATCATACAAATTGTTCGTCCTTTTGGGCGAAGAAAAATCACCTCCTTGGTTCACCCATTTGGAGGAAGTAAGCTCGAATCCGATTAATTAGTCATCTAGGGAACAGCATAATCTAAATTAAGGCGGGCATTGCCCACCCGAAAATTTATTCTGGAGATAAAGTAGTATCCTCGTTCTTTTGAGGATCTAACTTAAGGAAAAGTATACCAAGTGGAGGTAAAGTAAGAGCGATCGCGTAGGGCCAATTAGGATGAGACCAATCAAAAGCCCATTTACCACCCATATTACCTAAATTACTGCCACCATAAATTCCTGCATCGCTATTCAAAATTTCCTCATAAAAACCTGGTTTCGGTACGCCAACCCAGTAATCATATAAAGGTTGGGGAGTGAAGTTACAAACCACGACAATAAACTCACCCGAATCTTTCGAGGTACGAATAAACGAGACGACACTATGTTCAGCATCGTTACACTCAATCCATTGGAAGCCTTGATGAGAAAAATCTTCCGTATAAAGAGCAGGTTGAGAGCTATAAACCTTATTCAAATCAGACATAAACCGCTTCAGCTTTTGATGCGGCTCATATTCCAACACACCCCATTCTAAATCCGACCAGACATTCCACTCGCTGCGCTGTCCGAACTCCATCCCCATAAATAAAGTTTTCTTACCAGGATGTCCGTACATATAGCCAAACAAACAACGGAGATTAGCAAACTTTTGCCAATCATCGCCCGGCATTTTCTCTAGTAAATTACGCTTACCGTGTACCACCTCATCATGAGAAAGAGCAAGCATAAAATTCTCGCTAAAAGCATACATAATGCTAAAAGTAACATTATTTTGGTGGTAGCGACGGTAGAGAGGGTCTTTACCGAAGTAAAGAAGCATATCGTGCATCCAGCCCATATTCCACTTCAGGTTAAAGCCCAAACCACCCAAATAAGTAGGACGGGATACCATCGGCCAAGCGGTAGACTCTTCAGCAATAGAGAGAATACCTGGATAGTAACCAAAAATCAAGTAATTTAACTGTCTGAGGAAATCAGCAGCTTCGAGATTTTCGTGACCCCCATATTGATTAGGAACCCATTCTCCTGGTTTACGATTGTAGTCCAGGTAAAGCATCGAGGCGACTGCATCTACGCGAATACCGTCGATGTGATACTTATCGAACCAAAATAAAGCATTGGAGACTAAGAAATTGCGTACTTCGTTGCGAGCATAATTAAAAACGAGCGTCCCCCATTCCTTATGTTCGCCTTTACGAGGGTCAGCGTGTTCGTAAAGATGCGTACCATCAAAGAAAGCCAACCCGTGACTATCTTTCGGAAAGTGACCGGGAACCCAGTCTACAATTACGCCAATATTATTTTGATGACACTTATCGATGAAATACATCAAATCTTCTGGAGTACCATAACGGGAAGTTGGCGCAAAATAACCCGCAACTTGATATCCCCAAGAACCATCAAAAGGATGTTCGGCGATGGGTAACAGTTCGATGTGAGTGTAACCGAGTTCCTTGATATAGGGAATTAATTTTTCTGCTAGTTCCCGATAGGTGAGAAAACGCGCCCAAGGTTTTTCGGAAACACGCACTACTTGTCCGTTTTCTGGCGGTGGATAATCGGCATTTTCATGCAGCCAAGAACCGAGGTGAAGTTCGTAAACAGCGATCGCTTGTTCGTGAGGGTCGCTATGACGACGGCGTTCTAACCAATCTTCATCGTTCCAAGTATACTTGTCTAATTCTACGACAATCGAAGCAGTATCAGGTCTGATCTCTTGGTAAAAACCGTAGGGGTCAGATTTGAGAAAAATATGTCCGACGTGGTTCTTAATTTCGTATTTGTATAGTTCGCCAACACCAAGTTCGGGAATAAAAAGTTCCCAAATCCCGTTACCAATGAGACGCATTTGGTGTTCTCTACCATCCCAATTATTGAAAGTACCCACAACCGAGACATTGCGCGCATTAGGCGCCCAAACCGCAAAGTGAACTCCTTTAACATTATTGACTTCAGTAAAATGAGCGCCTAATTTTTCGTAAATGCGGTGATGGTTGCCTTCAGCAAACAAGTGAATGTCAAAATCAGTTAAGCGAGGGGAACGAAAAGCGTAGGGGTCGTAAATAACTCGTTCGTGTTCTCCCTCTTTGACCTTAAATTGGTAATTAGCTAGTTCCTCAATTTCGATCTCGCATTCAAAAAAATTTGGGTGGTGGATGGGTTCCATCGGATATTCTTTCCGTTCTTCCGGAAGAAGTACCGAAGCCGCATTTGCTTTCGGGAGGTACGCCCGGACTACCCAAAATTTCTTACCATCTCTCTCAATCGGATGAGAGCCTAAAATTTCAAAAGGGTCATGGTGTCGATTGCTAACAATACGATCCACTTGTTCGGGTGCGATTACTGCCATAGGATTATTTACTTATTCTTTTCTCGATTAATGTTACCTAATCTTGTCACATCAGTTGTCTTTCTCTAGATACGAACTGAGATTTTTCTCTCAGTTGTCGGTTTTTGCTTGTCAGTTGTCAAGAGCGGTTAAATTTTGATTAACTATACAACCGAAAAATATCTTTCTTAAAGTTCTTGACAAATTTGGAGAAAAAAAACTGTCACCGAAGCTCGCTTGAGAATAGTAAAATAACTGGTAAATTCCAGAAATAGCGCAGATAGCAATAGTCGAAAAAGTGAAGATCTGATTAAAGTGAAGGGAAAACAGTCTCTGGTGTTAGATACAATCTCAAGAAAGTTAACTTCTAATGTAATGAACAATCGATGTAGGAGAAACCTGAACTGAAAAAAAGACAATTGACAAAGATAAAATAGGTTCTTCCTTAAGATCAGTACCGATCGGAGTAGATTTTATGTATGTACCAGTTTGGCCAGGAAAAGCCTATCCTCTAGGAGCAAGTTGGGATGGTCAAGGCACAAACTTCGCTTTATTCAGCGAAAATGCAACAGGTGTAGAACTTTGTTTGTTCGATCAAAAGAAAAGAGAAACCAGGATCGAACTAACAGAAGTCAGTAATTTTGTCTGGCATTGTTATTTACCAGGGATAGGTCCGGGTCAGCGATATGGATATCGGGTTCACGGACCGTACGATCCCTTACAAGGTCATCGCTTCAATCCGAATAAACTGTTGATCGATCCTTATGCAAAGGCGATCGCGGGTGAAATTGGTTATGGCGAAGAAATTTTCGGTTATGCTTGGGATGACGAAGAGCAAGATTTAGCTTTTTCAGAGCTAGACGACGCTCACCTGATCCCTAAATCAGTAGTTGTAGACGAGTCTTTTGATTGGGAAGGAGACAAGTTACTGAGAATTCCTTTCCACGAATCGATTATTTACGAAACTCACGTCAAAGGCTTTACCAAACTGCATCCGGATATCCCCGAAAAATTGCGGGGGACTTATGCCGGGTTAGCACATCCTGCCGCGATCGCCTATCTCCAATCTCTCGGTATTACCGCCGTGGAATTGATGCCCGTACATCATTTTCTCAGCCAACCGGGACATTTAATCGAAAAAGGACTGAGAAATTATTGGGGCTATGACTCGATTTGCTATATGGCTCCTTACTCAGGTTATAGTGCCAAAGGCAACCTCGGGCAACAAGTAACCGAATTTAAAAAAATGGTGAAAGCCCTACACGCAGGTGGGATTGAGGTAATCTTAGATGTAGTTTACAACCATACTGGAGAAGGCAATCACCTCGGTCCGACCCTCTCTCTCAAAGGTATTGACAACGCTGCCTACTACCGCTTAGTAGAAGACGATCCCCGCTACTACATGGATTTTACGGGTTGCGGTAACTCGCTCAACGTTCGTCACCCCCAAGTCTTGAAGTTAATCATGGATAGCCTCAGATATTGGGTGCTAGAAATGCACGTTGACGGCTTCCGCTTTGACTTAGCCTCAGCACTAGCACGAGAATTATACGAAGTCGATAGTCTGGCAGCTTTCTTTGATATCGTTCACCAAGATCCGGTACTTGCTGACGTGAAACTAATCGCCGAACCTTGGGACGTAGGTGAAGGTGGCTATCAAGTCGGTAACTTTCCTTTGCTTTGGTCAGAATGGAACGGTAAATATCGCGATACAGTCAGAGACTTTTGGCGTGGTGAAGACCGAACTTTAGCTGAATTTGCTTATCGTTTTACAGGCAGTTCAGATTTGTATCAATCCAACGGTCGCAGTCCCAATGCCAGTATTAACTTTATCACCGCTCACGACGGCTTTACGCTGAATGATTTAGTCAGCTACAACGAAAAACACAATCAAGCGAACGGAGAAGATAATAATGATGGCGAAAGTCATAACCGTTCTTGGAATTGTGGTGTCGAAGGACCGACAGAAGAGCCCAAAGTGCTACGCTTGCGTAACCGCCAAAGACGCAACTTCTTAACCAGTTTAATGCTTTCTCAAGGCGTACCAATGTTGCTTTCGGGAGATGAAATTGGGCGGACGCAACAAGGCAATAATAATGCTTATTGTCAAGATAACGAAATTTCCTGGTTGGACTGGGACTTACAAGACGAAAATGCTGCTTTGCTGGATTTTGCTCGTCAGTTAATTTATTTTCGCCGCCAACATCCTAATTTCCGACGGCGCAAATGGTTCCAAGGTCGAGCAATTCACGGTTCTGGCGTTAATGATATCGGTTGGTTTAACCCCGATGGCGGTCAAATGACTGGCGAACAGTGGCAAGACGGATTTGCCAAAGCAGTGGGGATCTTTTTAAATGGAGAAGAAATTGCTACTCCTGGCGAGCGAGGAGAGCGGGTAATGGATGATAGTTTTTATCTGTTGTTCAATGCCCACTATGAAACAATTGAGTTTATCCTCCCTGAAGGATTGCAAAATCGAGAATGGGCAGTGGTAATTGATACGACTAAACCTCGTTTTGTTCAAGTAGGTAAACGTTACAAAGAAGACAAACCCATACCCGTGATGGGACGCGCGATCGTGGTTTTGCGCCGAATTTGATTTTTCGGGATTTTTGAGGTGTTTGCTGGTGAGTGGTGAGGTGGGAGGAGGGGGAGGACTTGGAAGATAAACTGCTAACTGTTTACTGTTTACTGTTTACTGTTCACTGATAACTGGTAACTGAAATCCCCAGTTCCCAGTCCCCAATCCGCGATCGCTAATCCCTTATTGCAAAAGAGAAAGGAAAATATTACCAATGCTGCCAATAGAAGGAAGACAAAGAGTACAAATTGAAAAAATTTACCCAGCGATCGACTGCGGACGTTTCCCAATTAAGCGCATCATTGGCGAAGAAGTCCAAGTAGAAGCTACAGTTTTTACAGACAGTCACGATCTAATTACCAGCGAGATTGTTTATCGCCGAGAATCCGAAACCGAATGGCATCATGCGCCAATGTATTCTTTAATTAACGATCGCTGGCAAGGTGTATTTACAGTTGAGAATATTGGTAACTACTATTACTCGGTTCGCGCTTGGGTAGACCATTTCAAAACTTGGCGTCGAGATCTGCAAAAAAGGGTCGAAGCAGGTCAAAATGTGGCTGTAGACTTGCTCATCGGTGCGGAATTGGTCGAGAAAGGAGCTAATCGTGCTTCAGGAGAAGACCACGACAAGCTACACACTTGGGCGGCTGTATTGAAAGAAACTTCCGAAGACCAAAAAATTCTCGTCGAAAAAGCACTTTCTGAGGAATTGTTTTTCCTAATTAGTAAATACCCCGATCGCTCCCTGGCGACAACTTACGAACAAGAGTTGAAAATTATCGTCGATCGCGAAAAAGCTCGTTTTAGTACCTGGTACGAAATGTTCCCTCGTTCTTGCGGTACTCCCTTACGCAAACACGGAACGTTTAAAGATGGGTGGGAATTTCTCCCCTATATTGCCGGGATGGGTTTTGATGTCTTATATTTACCACCAATTCATCCAATTGGACATCAGTTTCGCAAAGGCAAAAATAATCAACTTGTCGCCGAACCCGATGACGTAGGCGTTTGTTGGGGTATTGGTTCCCACGAAGGCGGACATAAATCCGTTCACCCCTTGCTAGGAACCCTGGAAGACTTCCGCGAATTTGTTGCCAAAGCAAAAGAACATAACCTAGAAATAGCTTTAGACATTGCTTTTCAGTGTAGTCCCGATCATCCCTACGTCAAAGACCATCCCCAATGGTTTAAACATCGACCCGACGGGACAATTCAGTACGCCGAAAACCCACCAAAAAAGTACCAAGATATCTATCCCATCGACTTTGAAACCCCCGATTGGCAGAATCTCTGGCAAGAACTCAAAAGCGTGATGGTATTCTGGATCGAGCAAGGAGTGCATATTTTCCGCGTCGATAATCCCCATACAAAGGCGTTTCCTTTTTGGGAATGGGCGATCGCTTCAATTAAACACGATTATCCCGATATTATTTTTCTTTCGGAATCTTTCACTCGTCCCAATGTCATGTATCGCCTTGCTAAACTCGGCTTTACCCAATCCTACACCTACTTTACTTGGCGCAATAACAAGTGGGACTTAACTGAATACATGACCGAATTGACTCGCAGTGAAGTTAAAGAGTTCTTCCATCCTAACTTTTGGCCCAATACACCCGATATTCTCCACGAATATCTCCAACACGGAGGAAGACCCGCCTTTATGATTCGGTTAGCATTAGCAGCAACACTAACTGCTAATTACGGAATCTATGGACCAGCTTTTGAAGTCTGTGAAAATCGCGCGGTACGACCCGGAAGCGAAGAATACCTCGATTCAGAGAAATATCAACTTCGCGAATGGGATTTGGATAGCCCTTATTCGATCCAAGATTGGATTACAAGGGCAAATCGCGCCCGTCGGGAACATCCAGCTTTACAAAGCGACTATAGTTTGCGCTTTCATTACATCAACAACGATCGCACGATCTGCTACACCAAGCAGACTCCCGATAATAGTGATGTAATGTTGATGGTGGTCAACCTCGACCCTCATTGGACGCAATCAGGTTGGTTAGATTTACCCTTAGAGACATTGGGAATCGATCCCTATCGACCTTATCAACTGCATGACTTGTTTACTGATGCTCAGTACACTTGGTCTGGCGGACACAATTATGTAGAATTAAATCCCTACGATGCTCCTGCCCATTTGTTCTGGATTAAACAGCAGTAGTTGATTCTTTGAAAATAGAAAATAGATTGCTCGACAAATTACAGCAAATTTGAGCATTTTGCTCTTGCTTGTTAGGAAAAAAGGAAAAACTAAGGAGCGACAATTATCAGAAATAGCCAAAATAAAGCTACATTCTTTTCGCGGAAGTTTTTGGTTGAAAATCAAGATTTAGTGATTTTCGATTAGCATTAGTGGCAAAATTTTTGTGTTTTAGTTAGCTGGTTATAGTTATCTAAAAACGAAGCAAAAAGTAATTAATGTAGCTAAAAATGGCTGAGTATTTCTTAGTTTTTCTGGATTTGTTGCTTTGATTTAGCCTGGAGAAATGAGTAAATTATTAATCGGAAAATTAATAATTTACAGTCGAAATAAATCGAAAGCAACAAAAATCTCGAACGAAAACTGCAAGTTTATTTGGTAGTTTCGAGCATAATTTTCAAACTTGTAGAAAAGAAGAAAAATAACCACAAATCATGTCGAATTCTTACCCACTTTTGAAAGACGATCCCTTATGGTTTAAAGATGCCATTATCTACGAAGCACCAGTTCGTGCTTTTTATGATAGTAATGGCGATGGTATTGGTGATTTTCGGGGGTTAACAGAAAAACTCGATTACTTAAAAGAATTAGGCGTAACGGCTGTTTGGGTGCTACCTTTTTTCCCTTCACCTTTGCGGGATGACGGCTATGATATCGCTGATTACAAAAGTGTTAACCCAATTTTTGGTAGTTTGTCAGACTTTCAAGAGTTATTAGATGCCGCCCACGATCGCGGTATTCGCGTAATTATTGAGTTAATTGTTAATCACACTTCCGATCAACATCCTTGGTTTCAACGCGCCCGGAGAGCGCCGAAAGGTAGCAAAGAACGGGATTTTTATGTTTGGAGTGATAGCCCGGATAAATATTCCGAAGTACGGATTATTTTCAAGGATTTTGAAACTTCTAACTGGACTTGGGACCCGGTAGCTAAGGCTTATTATTGGCATCGCTTTTATTCTCACCAACCCGATTTAAATTATGATAATCCGGCGGTGCAGCAGGCGGTTTTTGATGTCGTTGATTTTTGGTTGGGTAAAGGTGTAGACGGACTGCGTTTGGATGCTGTTCCTTATTTATACGAACGCGAAGGCACGATTTGCGAAAATTTGCCGGAAACTCATGCTTTTTTGAAAAAGCTCCGCAAGCACATGGATGAGAAACATCCTAATCGAATGCTGTTAGCCGAAGCAAATCAGTGGCCCGAAGATGCGGCTGCTTATTTTGGTGCTGGGGATGAGTGTCACATGAACTTTCATTTTCCCTTAATGCCGCGCTTATTTATGTCTTTGCGAATGGAAGATAGTTTTCCGATCGCTGATATCCTCAATCAAACTCCCTCGATTCCAAATAATTGTCAATGGGCGCTGTTTTTGCGCAACCACGATGAGCTAACTTTAGAAATGGTTAGCGACGAAGACCGAGATTATATGTATCGGGTTTATGCCCAAGATCCTCAAGCAAGAATTAATTTGGGTATTCGGCGGCGTTTGTCAACATTGTTAGGTAACGATCGCCGTCAGATCGAATTGATGACGAGTTTATTATTGTCTCTCCCAGGTACGCCAGTGTTGTACTACGGTGATGAAATTGGCATGGGAGATAATATTTATTTAGGCGATCGCAATGGCGTGCGTACCCCGATGCAGTGGAGTGGCGATCGCAATGCTGGTTTTAGTCGCGCTAATCCGCAAAAACTTTATGCACCAGTGATTGTCGATCCCGAACATCATTATGAAGCGCTCAATGTCGAAACTCAACAAGCAAATACTAACTCGCTTTGGTGGTGGACAAAACGCTTGATTGCTACCAGACAGCGCTTTCAAGCTTTTGGACGCGGAACTTTTGAACTCCTTCACCCAGAAAATCGTAAGGTTTTGGCATTTACTCGGACTTACGCAGGCGAACATATTTTAGTCGTCGCCAATTTATCTCGCTTCGTCCAAACCGTCGAGTTAGATTTATCTGCGTTTGAAGGGATGGTACCCGTAGAAATTTTCGGGCGATCGCAATTCCCGGAAATTGAAGAATCTCCCTACTTTATTAGTCTCGCACCCTACGCGATTTATTGGTTTACGCTGCAAATGCAGCACAGTCTTGTGGAATTCACCAAACCTCGCAAAGAACAACCAACCTTGGTTGTCAGTGGCAAATGGCAGAATGTTTTTACCGTCCCTCAACTGAAAACCACATTAGAATCTACCCTGTCCAATTATCTCTATAGCTGTCGTTGGTTTGGTGCGAAAGGGCGCATCGTACAATCGTCAAGTATCGTCGAAGTTATTCCCATTTCCAGCAAAGAATCGGAAACAATGTTAATTATGCTGCGTTTGGAATACACCGAAGGATCTCCCCAAACCTACATTTTGCCTTTAGCTTATGGTGAAACTAACGAACTAGGCAGTGACAAAGATAGCATTCACACAGACCAAGTAATTGCTTATCTTCAGTTCCAAGATAAAGAAGAAGTCGGGTTGATCTACGACGCAATCAAAGACAAAGACTTCTTGAATTTTGGACTCGATGCGATCGCCCACAAACGACGCTATAAAGGTTCTAGTGGCACCCTACTCGCCACCCCAACGGAGATTCTGCCAAACTCGATCAAAGAAGCAGATCATCTCGAACCTCACTTACTCGGAGCAGAACAAAGTAACACTTCCTTAGTTTATGGCGATCGCTTAATCCTCAAATTTTTCCGCAAGCTCGAAGAAGGAATCAACCCAGATTTGGAAATCGGGCGCTTCCTGACGGAGAAAAAAGTTCTGGAAAACATCGCTCCCGTTGCTGGTTCTCTCGAATATCGCCCGAAAAATGCCGCTCCCATTACTACCGGGATTTTACTCAAATTTATTCCCGATACCAGAGACGCTTGGGCTTACACTCTCGATAACTTACGCTCCTATTTCGAGCAAATTATGGTCAGACGAGAGGAACTGAGCGAAGTAACTTTTCCTTCGATATCTGTAGTGCAATCGATTGAAGAACCAATACCCGACTTTGCCGCCCTAACGATTGGTTCCTATGTCAACTCCGCCGAGTTATTAGGTCAGCGAACCGCCGAATTGCACCTAGCTTTAGCCTCAGACCCAGAAAATCCTGATTTTGCTCCCGAACCTTTCACCTCTTTCTATCAGCGTTCTGTATATCAATACACGCGCAACCTAGCAGGTCAAGTCTTACTCAGTTTGAAAAAGCGGATCAAACAACTACCCGAAGATACCCAACCCCTAGCGCAAGCCGTCCTCAACCGAGAAGACAGACTAATGGGACGCTTAGGCACGATTTTAAACCTGAAAATCACTGCCAATCGGATTCGCTGTCATGGAGACTACCACCTAGGACAGGTACTTTATACGGGTCGCGACTTTATTATCATCGACTTTGAAGGCGAACCCGCCCGTCCTCTCAGCGAACGACGCATGAAGCGAAGCCCTCTGCGCGATGTTGCTGGAATGCTGCAATCTTTCCAATATGCCGCAGCCAAGGGATTGCGTAATGAAGTTGAAGGTGGAATGATTCGCCCTGAAGATTTGCCCAAAATGGAGCAATGGGCGCAATATTGGGCTAGTTGGGTCAGCGTCATTTTCTTCAATACATACGTCACCACCGCAGGTAAGGCAGATTTCTTACCTCAAGGCGAACAAGAACTGCAAGCACTACTCAATTGCTATCTCATGGAAAAGGCGATTTATGAGTTAGGTTATGAACTGAACAATCGTCCCGATTGGGTAGAAATTCCCCTGCAAAGATTGTTGCAAATTTAACCTATTAGCTAGGGTGGGCTACAGCCCACTTTAGTTTTCTCTTAAATGAACTAATAGAAAATATATGAAATTGCTATCAAACTAAATAATAAAATTCTTCAGCCAAACCCGAAATATTGATTATTTTTAGTTATCAATTACCACTGCTGAGTCCAGATTGTGATTGTAATTAAACAAATATCTAACTAAAGTCGCAAGCAATAATCTCAAAATTAACTTTATTCTCTAATTTAGTAACCAATCAATCAGCAAATTACCAAAACAATCTTTAGTAACCATGAGTGGCAATTTAATTAAAAAAACCGGACATCTACTACTAACTGGAATAGTTATTAGTGCAGGGTTTTGGCATACGCCAGGAAAAGCCCAAACCACCGCCAGCCCGAACCAACTTAATGCTTTCGTCGAAGCTTTACGGGTATCTGCACCTCCAAATCGCCCTAATGACGGAATGTACAGCCAGTGGCAAGTCTTACCAGGGATTATTCCTAGTTGGACAAAACAATGTGTAGGACAACAAATGAGCGCTGCCCAATTTGAAGCTGATTCCGCAGCCGCCCGCCGCACCGTCTCCTGTATCATGGAGAGAGAATTAAATAAAAATCTCGCAGCTACAGGTAATAATGATACTGCCGCAGTTCGTCGTACCGCTTGTTGGTGGATGACTGGTACTGTTGACGGTTGTAGCAGTGGTGCAACTGCTACTTACGTCCAAAATGTTTTGAACGCTTACCAACAACAGTTATCTCGCAATCAAAGTTAAAAAAGCTCATCGCAACTCTGAAAAATGTAGAGGCGTAGCAATGCTACGTCTCTAGAGAAAAATTAGGGCAAAAAAATATTTTGTCTAATATAACTTGAGTGACGAGAGGCGTAATTTTTTCTAGCTCTTTAATCGGCTTGAATTTGTGCCAAAATTTGCTCAAACTCTTGGATATTACGGGGTAAAAAGTGACTCAAGCCCAAGACTGGTAGAGAGTTCGTACATTAATAACATTGATATTTTCACTCACTCTTATTTTTTAAACACTGGTCATAATCTCATCTTCTACTGCTAGTTATCATTTGATATTGTTTAGCATAGTGATTAATCGTTTGTTCGTGCCACTCCATGATTTTCCATTCAACAGGCTTATGGTTTAAGGCATAGAGAAAAGAAGGGAATACTATCAGCTCCGCAAATGTAGTTGAGTAAACGAATTTTGCCTCATGATAAATCCTCTGAACAACTTTATTTTTTCGTTCGACCAAACAAAAAGCCTTCTTAGCGCCCAAGTCGTGAATATACTTACCAAGAGATACTAATAATAATGGCATGGCTCGTCTGTAATGTCGGAGAATGAGGCTATATGTATTAATATCGACTGCCGAAATATTCTCCTGAAAAGTGTAAGATTCTCCATTCTGTCTTTGCCCCATTTCAAAAGGAAATCTGCTCGATTTGTTTCTATCGTTAATTCGTGATGTAATTACGATTTCTTTGTCTTTCACAACAAAAAAATAAGTTCCTGCTAAATGATACTCATCATCTATCTGGTTGCTGAATCCCTCATATCCTGCCTTATTTAAATGAGTTTTATGCAGCTCTCTAACTTCTTCAGTCCAGCTTTTTGTTTCGTCATTAACGGGCATAACATACAAGCAGTATCCATCCTTTTCTATATCCAAATATGGAGCTAAAAGCTCTCGCTTGGAGTACCATTTATGACTATATTCTGATGTAAATATCTCCATAGCGATCGAGTTTATTGTGAAAAATAAATAACGTGGCAATTTTTGCACAATGAATCTTTGGATTTAAGGGAGCCTTTAGCAATACTCCGGACAGTTTTTTGACGCCAAAACGATCGCCGGACAAAAGTTGCAGTCGAGAGAAACACTTTTTTTCTTAGTCCGTCTCAAAGCTAACAATCTCAGCTCGATCTAGCAAAGGTTTATGCTGTAAGCTTTTAAGCTATGTTACCATCCGGAGTATTGTTTTAGGTATCTAAAGCGCTCTGAAAGTTAGGCGGCTTAAAAAGAACCAAAAAGATAATTTCCAGGAGAATCTGGGTCATCACTTTTGTGAAATTGTTCGAGCAATTGCTTAAATACATCCTTAGACAGGGTGTTATCCCCTTTAAGATTTAGTTTAGAGCAGGCAATCTCTAATCCTTCATCACTAACTCCCCATGCTTTCATCAATCCAGTATACTCTTCGCTGTTAATGACACCATCTCCATTTCGATCGAATAGAGCAAAAATAGCATCTGCTTCCTTTTTCACAGTCTCATACATATTTTCGCTGTTAATGCAAGTATAACCATGTTCGAGCCACTCATCTAAGGTAATTTGACCGTCTTGATTCTTGTCTACATTTTGTTGTAGATTATTCCAGTCGGCCATAACTTGAGCGTACATCTCATCATAACCCGTTGAACCTGGACTAAGATTATGTAGCTTGGCAACTGCTTGGACTTTGAGTTCGTAATCTTCTTTATTAACAACACCATTTTTATTGGTGTCATAAATATTAAACAAATGAGTCCATTTCTTAGTTTGAAGTTCAGTAAGCATAATGACTAATTTGCCTCCATGAAATATGTTAAGAAAGTAACTATCAACTGTGCACACTCTCAGAAGTGCTGTCACCTTAATAGATAACTTGCGTTCTTAAGTGCTTACCCGATACTCTCGCTAACTCGATCGGAATTTAGGATTCGATCGAGTTTAGAATAAATTGAACATGACTTTTGCAGCGATGTCAATGTTTTATTAATTTTTCTTCAATTGAGGCAAATATCTCATTAGTAATAGTTCTCGGATACCTGTTATGGGTTTAATTTCTAATTTTTAACTTCTGGATCTTAGAGAATTTTTGTCTGTGTAGTTAATTTTTATTTATTTTTTCATTTCTTAACTCTATTTTAACCGTTCTTTAAAAAAGGATAAAATTACGTTCCAATTCTTCTGGTATAACCATCATCCATTCAATCGGAAAAAGTTTTAACTCTTTAATCGGCTTGAATTTGTGCCAAAATTTGCTCAAACTCTTGAAGAGACTCAACAGTAACCGCTTGTCTATGTAACTGTTTTAACTGTGGTAAATTTTCAATTGTGTTGAGAATGGCGATCGCGTTTTCTGGTACAACCTCAAATCGTATCTGTAAAACTTCTATGACTGACTCGCGAGCATTTTGTACCATTCCATCTCGCTCAAATCCGGTAATATATGGCATTCGATTTTCCTCCCGGTAACGCTTGAGTTCAGTTCTAAAATTACGTTCTAATTCTTCTGGTAAAACCATCATCCATTCAATCGGAAAAAGTTTTAACTCTTTAATCGGTTTGAATTTGTGACAAAATTTGCTCAAACTTTTGTACAGAGTCAACAGTAACTGCTTGTCTATGTAATTGTTTCAACTGTGGTAAATTTTCAATTGTGTCGAGAATTTGGTTAATGTTTTCTGGTACAGTCTCAAACCGTATTTGTAAAACTTCTATGACTGACTCGCGAGCATTTTGTACCATTCCATCTCGCTCAAATCCGGTAATATATGGCATTCAATTTTCCTCCCGATAACGCTTGAGTTCAGTTCTAAAATTACGTTCTAATTCTTCTGGTAAAACCATCATCCATTCAATCAACCGAGAAAAATTTTAACTCTTTAATCGGTTTGAATTTGTGCCAAAATTTGCTCAAACTCTTGAAGAGAGTCAACAGTAACCGCTTGTCTATGTAACTGTTTCAACTGTGGTAAATTTTCAATTGTGTCGAGAATTTGGTTAATGTTTTCTGGTACAGTCTCAAACCGTATTTGTAAAACTTCGATTGTTGACTCGCGAGTATTTTGTGCTATTGCGTCTCGCTCAAATCCGGTAATATATGGCATTCGATTTTCCTCCCGATAACGCTTGAGTTCAGTTCTAAAATTACGTTCTAATTCTTCTGGTAAAACCATCATCCATTCAATCAACCGGAAGAGTTGAAGAATCTCATTTCTACTATAACCGCGATCGCCCTGAAGGGCGCTGGCGCTACCGCGCCAATCGCCGAGTTCTCGGATTAAGCTTAACTTTGACTGCAAGCGTTGCTGAAGATTCTCGCGGGTGGCTAGGGTTGTCAAATGAGCCATAACTATGACAGCAAAGGGATTGCGACTTTGCTCTAAAATTTGCCATTGCTGTCGATAGTCTAATAATTTCACCGTGGGAAACTGGAGAGTGGTTTGGAATCCCCAACGACTATAACTATAGCTTGTTGGTCGCCAAGAAAGGCGATCGTCTGCTAAAATTGCCAAACTAATGACTTCGCGATCGTATTTATCAAACAAACGGTGATTGTAGATATACATCCACTTGGCAAAATCAGATTGTGACTGACTTTGAACTTCAATGTGAATCAACACTACAGCTTCTTCACCATCAAGTAGCCATAGTTTAACCAGCTTATCTGCTAAACGCCTTCCTGTTTCAGAATCGCGAATAATTTCTTGCAATTCTGTATCCAAGGAGTCATAGCCTCTCAACCAATCAATATCTTGATGAGCCTGGGGAAAAAAGAATGCCATAAACGGCTCAAAATAGATATCGATTGCCTCTTTCCAAGGACTATCGTAATCGGACTGGGCTTGGTTGACGCTCCCCTGCCTAAAGG
>NZ_JAAHBQ010000049.1 GCF_020144665.1 Oscillatoria salina IIICB1
CGCCATCTCTCTTGGTGGCGACAGTGATACGATCGCTTGTATCGCCGGAGGTATCGCCCAAGCTTATTATGGTAGCGTACCAGAAACTATTGCCCAAGAAGCATCAGCACGTCTCGACAACCATTTGCGTAAAGTTACCGAAAAATTTATCACTCGATACAATCTGAAATAATTGTGCTATCACCGTAGCAGTAGCGCGAGTCAGACTCAACTTTTTGCTACTACCCAATCTTAAGAAGTTAGAAATCAGGTGATTTATGGCTGACGTAATCGATTATCAAATCTACGGGAACGATATGCAACTCGTAGAAATTGAACTCGATCCAGGCGAAGGAGTGCGAGCAGAAGTTGGTACAATGACCTACATGGAAGACGGCATAATGATGCAAACCAATACAGGTGGCGGTCTTTTTTCCGGCTTCAAACGAATGCTAACCGGAGAAGGTTTTTTTATCACTACCTTCGCTAACAGTGGCACAAGAAAATCTCGCGTTGGTTTTGCTGCGCCTTATCCCGGTCAAATTATTCCTTTAGACTTAGCAAAGGTAGGAGGTCAATTTTTATGTCAAAAAGACTCATTCCTTTGTGCAGCCAAAGGTATTGATATTGATATCGCCTTTACTAAACGCATCGGGGCTGGTTTTTTTGGTGGAGAAGGTTTTATCTTACAAAAATTAACAGGTGACGGACTTGCTTTTGTCCACGCAGGCGGTGCAATAATCGAAAAAAACTTAATGCCTGGTGAAAGAATTCGTGTAGATACTGGCTGTATTGTGGCATTTTCGCCGTCTGTCAACTACGACATTCAATTTGTTGGTGGTTTTCGTAATGCTTTGTTTGGTGGTGAAGGTTTGTTTTTAGCCAACTTAACTGGACCAGGAAAACTGTACTTACAAAGTATGCCTTTCTCTAAACTAGCCGATCGCATTCTCGCTCATCTACCCACACCTAGTAGCACCAGCTAGCGCGTAGCCACATTTACCACTCATCAGTAAACAGTTTATCGTGTAATTCCTCCTCCAATCCCCAATCCCCACTAGATAAATGAAACCAGAGAAACCCGCAACTAGAGCGGGTTTCTTTACTTTTACTCGCAATCAATAAGTACCTCCTCTCTCGAAGGTAAGACAAACTCTATCTCTCGATAGCGAGATGAAGCAAACTTATTTATTTATTAGTGTGAAAAGTGAAGAGATGAATTTTGGAGAAAATAATTTATGGCACTTGCGAAAGTAGCAGATTATTACCCTAATTATAAACGCGAAATATTTAACGGTAAAGACATCAAAGGCTTTGATGTTTATGCTGGCACAACCAACGAAAAAATCGGCACAGTTCACGACGCTTTAGTTGATGAAACTGGTCGTTTTCGTTATTTCGTAATCGACACAGGCTTTTGGATTTTTGGGAAAAAAGTATTACTTCCCATTGGTAATTCTCGCATCGATTACGATCGCGGCAACGTTTATGCTCTGAGTTTGACCAGTAAAGACCAAGCAGAAGCTTTACCAGAGTATAGAGACGACATGACCGTTGACTTCGACTACGAAGAGCGCGTCAGAAAAGCTTATCGCACCCCAGCAACTACCACGGCAACCACTACCAACTATACTCACGATAACTACACATACGATCGCGATCGCGAACTTTACGACACCAATGAACGGGATCATGGCTTGTTACGCTTGTATGAAGAGCGTCTGATTTCCGACAAAGACCGCTACAAAGCTGGTGAAGTAGCAGTTGGTAAAAAAGTAGAAACTGAAACTGCGAAAGCTTCTGTACCCGTAGAAAGCGAGCGCGTTGTCGTTGAGCGTCGCACCCCTACGGAGGCTGGGAAAAAAGTGGCTCCCGGTAGTGTTGACTTCAAAGAAGGTGAAGTAGCACGGATGGAAGTATACGAAGAAGAAGCAGAAATTGGTAAAGAAGCCTTTGTTCGCGAAGAAGTTAACGTCCGCAAAGAAGTAGACCGCGACACCGTAACTGCTCAAGAAAAACTACGTCGTGAAGAGTTAGATGTAGATGTGGAAGGAAATCCTACCGTTCGCCGCGAGCGGTAAACCAAGACATAATTTGTGCAGCCGCTTTTTGTGGCTGCTACAGTCACGAAATAACGCAGGTGAGAGCAACAAACATTTGCTCTACCTGTGTATTTTTCACAAAAATGTTAAATTAAATTCTGGAGTGAAAAAGTGAATTATCAAAATCTAGAAGATCGACAAAAGGCAGCTATTTTAATAGAAAAGTTAAAAAAAGAGCTCAAAGGTTTTCTGGTACAAACCCAACCAGGAAAATTAATCGGTACGGTTCAAGATTTACAACGAGAGGATAACGGTAAACTTAACTTGGTTTTATTACCACCAGAAGGGAATGGCAACAAAAATCAGTTTTTATTAAGTGGAACATTAATTGAAAAAGTCGATCGGAATAAGCGAATTTTGTTGAGCAAACCCGTAGAAGAAAATCAAAAATTAATTTCTGACAGCACATCTTATACTTCTACTTCCGAATTAGAAAATCTGGAAACAGAATCAGATCGGATTATTCGTTTATTAGCAGAACAGCTAATTGTCGAACGCAGTAAGCACAAAGTGGGCGAAGTTGTCGTTCGCAAAGAAATCGAAACCCGAATGGTAGAAGTTCCCGTACATCGGGAAAAGTTAATTGTCGAACAAGTGGGAGCGGAAAACAAACAACTAGCGGAAATCGATTTAGGTGAAGGCGAAGTTACTGGTGTTGAAGTAGGTAAAGCAACAGTTAGAGGCGAATTTATCTCTCCGAAAGCAGCCAGTGACTTGTTAGCAGCGATCGCGCTGGATAAAAATCACGGTTGTGCGGCGGTGCGCGTGGAAATTGTTCTCAATAACCCAGAACGTAAAGAAACTTATCAACAAATGTTCGATCGCTGTACCGGGAAATAAAGCGCGATCGCCGCTTCGCTGTTGGACTCTTGCTTGTTAGGATTTAGATATAGTTTTTGTAGAAAGTGAATTCCTCTTGCTATGTCAACGGCTGCCCAACCTTTACCCGCTAACCTCGATCGTATTGTGCAACGCTTCAAGCGGCGATCGGACCCAAAGCAGCGTTATCAACAACTGCTCTGGTATGCGAAAAAACTCGATGCAATGCCAGAAGCAGACAAAACTCCAGAAAACAAAGTCTCCGGCTGCGTTTCTCAGGTTTATATCACTGCCGATTTAGAAGACGGGAAAGTTTGGTATCACGGAGATTCTGACGCACAACTGGTAAAAGGCTTAGTTGCTCTTCTAATTCAAGGGTTGAATGGTTTAACTCCAGAAGAGATTTTACAAGTTACTCCTGATTTTATTGAAGAAACTGGACTGAAGGTCAGCTTAACTCCTTCCCGCGCTAACGGCTTTTACAATATCTTCCAAACCATGAAGAAAAAAGCTCTTGGTTTTCAAATAGCAACCTCTAGTCAAGAAAATAATTAGGAGTTTATCGCCAAGCGACTAAAGTCACAGTTTGACTAACAAAGCCCGCAGAAGCGGGCTGTTAAATATCTAGATTAATTTTTTGATAATTAATGTCATCACAGCGTCGTCCGCGCAAATCTATGGGTTTGGGTAGTAGTAAGCTGAAACAATACCGAATTCCCACTTCCCAACCTTTTCAATTTAACTGGAACGATCTCTACCACAGACTACTAATTGTTTCCTGGTTTCAATTCTTCGCTTTAATCGTTTTCTCCTATTTAATAATCAATCTTTGCTTTGCTTTTGCTTACCTCTTGCAAGAAAATAGCATTACCAATGCTCAACCAGGTTCGTTGATTGATGCTTTTTTCTTCAGCGTCCAAACAATGTCAACTATTGGTTACGGCGCTATGTCCCCTCAAACTTGGTATGCTAATTTTTTAGTTACTATCGAGGCTTTATTTGGTCTTTTAGGCGTAGCAATGGCAACTGGACTGATGTTTGCTCGTTTCTCGCGACCCACTGCTCGCGTAATTTTCAGCCGAGTTGCCGTAATTTGTCCTTTTAATGGCGTTCCTACCTTGATGTTTCGCACCGCTAACCAACGCGATAACCGCATTTTGGAAGGACAAATTCGAGTCAGTCTCCTGCGTAATGAAGTATCGCCAGAAGGAATCCAATTACGTCGCTTTTACGATCTCCAGTTACTTCGTTCTCAAACACCGATCTTTGGCTTAACGTGGATGGTTATGCACCCCATCGATGAAAATAGTCCTCTTTTTCAAGTAACAACCGATCTTCTCATTGACTGGGATGCGGAAATTCTCGTCACTCTCACTGGGCTAGATGAGACTTTTTCCCAAACTATCCACGCTCGTTATTCTTATCGAGTTGAAGATATTTTCTGGAATCTGCGTTTTGTCGATATTTTTTCGAGAACTACAGATGGTAAAGACTACAAGCTTGATTTAACTCATTTTAACGAGGTTATCCCTTTACCATCTGAGGGTAAGAATAAATTGTAGCTCTATTTTTATGGCTAATTAAGAAACTTTATTCTTCACTTTCTGAGATAGTGCGAGAACAACACCAATTACTGGGTAGTCCGGAGGGCCAACCCATGCGTAAGGCTTCTGGACAAATTGCCATGACTGTTAGTTGACAGTCGATAAGCTGGAATCCTTGTTTTTCTGTCTGCTTGAGACTTTGTTTCAAGATCGAGTCGTTTTTGAATTCAATCGTCTTATTACATTGAACGCAAACCATGTGATGGTGGTGGTGGGGATAAGGATGATTGAGTTCGTAGTGTTTATGTCCTTCAGCTAGCTCTAATTCCCGTAGAATGCCCATGCGTGCCATGAGCTTGACGCTGCGGTAAATCGTGGATAAGCTGATTGCTTCGCCTCGTTGTTCCAGCAAATTGTGAATTTCCTCTGCTGAAAGATGATTTCCTCTCGGCAGATTTTGAAACAGATGCAAGATGGTTTCTCGCTGTGGGGTTAAACGCCAACCTCGTGAATTGAGTTCGGCTTTCAGCGACGTGGCTGTATACGGAGGCATATCGAAATCCTCTCAGGTATCTCTCTTTATTGACAATGATAATTGCGATCGCTACTTATTTTCAACAAACACTACTAATTGACAATTACTCGCAGTCTTTTATCGATCTCTATTGAAAATTGGGGACTGGGGATTTCAGTGAACAGTTACCAGTGAGCAGTGAGCAGTTACCAGTGAGCAGTTATTAGTTATCAGTTTGTCCCCTTTATCTTCCTTGTCTCCCTTGTCTTCCTTGTCTCCCAAGTCTCCCTCATCCCCCATCCTTCCCTCTCCAATAACGCAGCAAAATCCCGTGGTTGGGGCTAAAGAAAAAAGCTAGGAAAAAGAAAGCAAAAATTACTAAAACGATCGCTGGTCCGGATGGTAAATCTAAGTAATAGCTTAAGTACATCCCGCTCACGCTACCCAAAACACCAATTATTGAACCTAATAACATCATTTGGTGTAATTCTTTGACTAATAAATAAGCTGTGCTAGCTGGAGCTATCAATAAGGAGATAACCATCAAAACACCCACGGTTTGCATACTGGCAATAATTGTCAAAGTGACGGCAGCAATCAAACAAAAATAAATTAAATTTACTGGTAAGCCAAAGGCTTGAGCGCCCAAAGGATCGAAGGTATAATAAAGCAATTCGCGGTAAAACATTTTGACTAAAATCAAAATGATCAGCGTGGCGATCGCCGTTTGAACTAAGTCGGTTGGAGTAACACCTAAAATGTCGCCAAATAAAATTGAACTCAGGTCAATTGTGTTAGTTCGCAACAGTTTAATTAGCATTACTCCTAAGCCTAAAAAGCCCGACAATACTACTGCCATTGCTGCGTCTACATTGACGGGAGATTGAGAGCGAATCCAAGCTACAACTAGAGCGCTTGAGGTTCCAGCAATAAATGCGCCAAATTCGAGATTAATTCCTAGAAAAAAGGCGATTGATAGTCCGGGTAAGACGGCGTGGGAAATCACATTACCTAGTAAACTCAGGCGTTCTACAACTAAATAACTACCAACTACTGCACAAACTATGCCTAATAAAATTGAAATTATTAAGGCATTTCGCATGAATTCAAAAGTGATAATTGGTTCGATTAGCCAATTCATTTTTTATTGGGGATTGGTGATTGGGGATTGGGAGGGCAACCACGGGGGGTTTGCCCCTACGCTGGGGATTAGGGGTGTAGAGACGTTGTATGCAACGTCTCTACTAGGCGGAGACTAAACTGAGGTCGTGACCGTAGGCTTTTTGAAAGTTAGTTTTGGTTAATACTTCTTGGGGGGAACCAACAGCAATTAATTGTTTATTTAGTAATAATAAGCGATCGTAGTAAGTTAAAGTTTCTCCTAAATCGTGGCTGACAATTAAGAGGATTTTGTTTTCAGTTTTGAGTTCTTTGAAAATAGTCAGAATAATATCTTTGGTTTTGATATCAACTCCGTTAAAAGGTTCGTCAAAAAAGAATACTTCTGCTTGTTGGGCTAAGGAACGTGCGAGAAATACTCGTTGTTGTTGTCCTCCGGAAAGTTGTCCAATTTGGCGATCGCGCAACTCCCACATATTCACTCGCTTCAGTGCGTCTTTGACAATTTCTTGCGATTGACGCGAGGGATTTTTCCACCATTTTAGGTGTCGGGTTCGCGCTAGCATGACTACGTTTTTCACGGAAATTGGATAATTCCAGTCAATCTGCGATCGCTGCGGTACATAAGCTACTTTTGCTAATTGATTTGCGAAACCTCTCTCGTTATACTTGACATCTCCACTAGAATGTGGTAACAAACCCAACATAGCTTTGAGCAGAGTAGTTTTCCCGGCTCCGTTGGGACCGACTAAACCGATTAATTGTCCGGGTTTAATGATAAAGTTTACACTCTCAAGGGCGCAAGTGCCTCGATATTTGACTGTGAGGTTACGGATTTCGAGCATATTCGAGCGATCGCTCCTCTGGTGATTAGGAATATCAGTGGGATTCACTTTCTCTATTGTGAACGAAAATGATTCTCACTCGCACTGGCAAAAAGTAATAGAATGAGAATCATTCTAAAATAAATTTTGCTTGGAGTGAGAAAATGGAGAAGTGGAAAAGAATTGGGTGTGTAGGATTAACTACATTAGCCGTTGCTTTTGCTGGATGTAATACTGTAGAGACAGAAAGCGGGGAAACAGAGAAACTGCAAGTAATAGCGACAACAAGCTTACTTTGCGACTTAACAGAAAAAATAGCCCAAGACACAGTAACATTAAACTGTTTAATCGAACCAGGAACAAATCCCCATAGCTACGAACCCACCCCAAGCGATCGCGCAGCGATCGACCAAGCGCAACTAATTTTATATGGTGGTTATCAGTTAGAAGCAAAAATGATTGCTTTAATTGAGTCTACCAGCAGTACAATTGAAAAAATCGCCATTTATGAACAAGCTGTACCCAATCCTTTGCTAGGAGAACATCACGAACATCATCACGACGAGGAACACAATCATGAGGAAGAAGAAGTAAATACCGAAGAAGAACTTGTTAGCGATCCTCATGTTTGGCATGATGCCGAAAATGGCATTAAAATAGTTCAGAGTATCGCCGAAAACTTAGAAAATCTCGCCCCAGAAAACGCCCAACTCTACCAACAAAACGCCGCAGAATTAACCGAGAGACTAACTGAAATCGACACTTGGATTAGCGACCAAATAGCCACAATTCCCATTCAGCAACGCAAACTCGTCACCACTCACGACGCATTTGGATATTACGCTCAAGCTTACGGTTTAGAAGTCGAACCCATACAAGGAATTTCTTCCGAAACCAAACCAAGCGCAGCCAGATTAAAAGAAATTGTCGGAACCGTAAAACAAGCCGAAGTACCAACAATTTTCGCTGAAGCGACCACTAATCCTAGCGTACTAGAAACAATTTCTAGAGAAGCAAATGTGAACATTTCCAAGCAACCTTTGTACGCTGCTGGACCAGGAAGCAAAGGAAGCGAAGTAGAAACCTATGCAGAAATGCTCATCGCTAATACTCGTGCGATCGTCGAAGGATTAGGAGGCGAATATAGTCCACTGTAAGGGTAATTCCTCCTCTAGTTGGTAGGTAAATCAACATTTATGATAACCTCTCCCCCAACCCCTCTCCTGAAAGGAGAGGGGAGAAGAATTGCTACAGATTAAGTATTTCCAAGGATTAATTACTCCCCCTTCGGTTGTAGGGAAGGGGGTTGGGGGGTTAGGTTAGACAATGGTAGCGTTAATGCGTGCGTGCGCTGCGCGAAATACAAACTCCTCGTTGCGGAAACCAACCCTCTGGTGGTAGTGTTTTCCAGCACCGTTTTCGTGGTAAAACTTACTACAATAACATCAAGTCAGGCGATTTCGCTCCCATACATCCTCTTAGCAAGTAGTCGGGCGATAATTGTTGCTGTAACTTACTGTTACCCGAAAATCTAGGCGATCGCGAATGAGGATTGTTAATTATTAACCTAACTATATTGGCTCACAAAAACACCAATTTGTCAACTACTAAAACATATTTTTTCATATTGGCTACTTTGAAAAAAACTAATTAAAGCAAGAGAAAAGAGGTGAAAGTAAATGCAACCAACAAATCCAAATCAATTTACTGAAAAAGCCTGGGAAGCAATTGTTCGCACTCCAGATATTGCGAAACAAAATCGCAATCAACAAATTGAAAGCGAACATTTAATGAAGTCTCTCCTCGAACAAGAGGGACTAGCTACCAGCATTTTTAATAAAGCAGGTGCAAGCGTCCAAAAATGGCGCGATCGCACTGAGGAATTTCTCAATCGTCAGCCGAAAGTGGCGAATACTAACGGTTCGGTGTATTTAGGGAAAAGTTTAGATACTTTATTAGACCGCGCTGATGGTTATCGCCAAGAATTTGGTGATGAATATATTTCTGTCGAACACTTTGTTTTAGGTTATGCCAAAGATGACCGTTTTGGCAAACAATTATTTAAGGAATTTGGCTTAACAGAAAATAAACTGAAGGAAATTATTAAAGAAATTCGAGGTAGTCAAAAAGTGACAGATCAAAATCCAGAAGGTAAATACGAAGCATTAGAAAAATACGGTCGCGATTTAACTCAATTGGCAAAAGAAGGTAAACTAGATCCGGTCATTGGACGCGACGAAGAAATTCGCCGGACAATTCAAATTCTTTCGCGGAGAACGAAGAATAATCCAGTTTTGATCGGCGAACCAGGAGTAGGAAAAACCGCAATTGTTGAAGGATTAGCACAACGAATTGTCAGTCGTGATGTGCCAGAATCGTTACGCGATCGCGCTTTAATCGCCCTTGATATGGGTGCGTTAATTGCTGGTGCAAAATATCGCGGTGAGTTTGAAGAACGCTTAAAAGCAGTTCTCAAAGAAGTTACCGACTCCCAAGGAAATATCATCATGTTTATTGATGAAATTCACACCGTTGTCGGTGCTGGTGCAACCCAAGGTGCAATGGATGCGGGTAACTTACTTAAACCAATGTTAGCTCGTGGCGAACTTCGTTGTATCGGTGCGACGACTTTGGATGAGTATCGCAAGTATATCGAAAAAGATGCTGCTTTAGAACGTCGTTTCCAAGAAGTTTACGTCGGTGAACCCAACGTCGAAGATACAATCTCGATTTTGCGCGGTTTGAAAGAACGTTATGAAGTTCACCACGGTGTGAAAATCGCGGATAATTCCTTAGTTGCAGCCGCAGTTTTGTCAAATCGATATATTAGCGATCGCTTTCTTCCTGATAAAGCAATCGACTTGGTAGACGAGTCCGCAGCTAGATTGAAAATGGAGATTACCTCCAAACCCGAAGAACTTGACGAAATTGACCGCAAAATTCTTCAGTTAGAAATGGAACGTCTTTCTTTGCAAAAAGAAAACGATCGCGCTTCCCAAGAAAGGTTATTAAGACTCGAAAAAGAGTTAGCCGACCTCAAGGAACAACAAAGCCAGCTTAACGGACAATGGCAAGCAGAGAAAGAAAATCTCGACCGAATTCGCCAAATTAAAGAAAAAATCGACCAAACTAATTTGGAAATTCAACAAGCGGAACGAGATTACGACCTGAATCGCGCTGCGGAATTGCGTTATGGTAAGTTGACTGACTTACAACGTCAAGCGAAAGAAGCGGAAAATAAGCTGCAAGAAATGCAGACTACGGGTAAATCCTTACTACGTGAAGAAGTTACTGAGTCGGATATTGCGGAAGTAATTTCCAAATGGACGGGAATCCCAATTTCTAAACTGGTTGAGTCAGAAAAAGAAAAGCTGCTGCATCTCGAAGAAGAATTACATCAGCGCGTAATTGGACAAGAAGAAGCAGTCACCGCAGTTGCAGATGCAATTCAGCGATCGCGCGCGGGTTTGGCTGACCCCCATCGTCCCACTGCTAGCTTTATTTTCCTCGGACCTACAGGTGTTGGTAAAACTGAGTTAGCGAAAGCATTAGCAGCGAATCTGTTTGATACCGAAGAAGCTTTAGTTCGCATCGATATGTCCGAATATATGGAAAAACACGCCGTTTCCCGGCTTTTAGGTGCGCCTCCGGGATACGTCGGTTACGAACAAGGGGGACAACTTTCCGAAGCCATTCGTCGCCGTCCTTATTCGGTTATTTTATTCGACGAAATCGAAAAAGCCCATGCAGATGTGTTCAATATCATGCTGCAAATCTTGGATGACGGACGCTTAACTGATTCCCAAGGTCATGTCGTAGACTTCAAAAATACGATTATCATCATGACCAGTAACATTGGTTCGCAGTATATCCAAGACGTCTCCGGTGACGAGGAAAAATACGAAGAAATGCGATCGCGCGTTATGGAAGCAATGCGTAACAGTTTCCGTCCCGAATTTCTCAACCGCATCGACGAAATTATCATCTTCCACAGTTTGGAAAAATCACAATTGCGCGATATCGTCAAACTGCAAATCAAACATCTCGAAAAACGTTTAGCAGAACAAAAAATCTCTCTCAAACTCGCTGACGATGCCTTAGAGTATATCGCCGAAATCGGTTACGATCCAGTTTACGGTGCGCGACCTTTAAAACGAGCAGTACAAAGGTATCTGGAAACAGCGATCGCCAAAGCAATTTTGCGCGGTGAATTTAAAGAAAATGATACTATCTTCGTCGATGTCGAAGACGAAAGATTAGTCTTCAAACGCTTACCAGTTGAGATGTTAACCTCCTAGAAACAATCTAGAGACGTTGCAGCAACGTCTCTAGTGTTATTTAATAGTTGAGAGAAAGCCTCTACTTCTGTACGGAATCAGCTCTTCTAATCGGTCTTTTGTGGGTACTTTAAGTAATTATTCTTAATTATGTTATTTTGATGAAGCTAATATATTGTTTTGATGAAGTTCTCGATTAAATATTTACTCGGAAAAAGACGATTGTTATACTCGGCATAATAGTGAAAACACTAAGTCGAAGGAAGTAAATTCTCTGATGAAGACTCCACTTACTAAAATCGCTTTTGCTGCTGCTACTGGTACTGTCCTCAGCTTAGGAGCAATAGCTAACTCTGCTGAAGCTGCTAGCTTCAACTTTTCCTACACCCTACAAAACGGAGATATCCTCAGTGGGATGTTAGAAGGGGAAGTCCAAGCAGATAATGATACAGTTATTGTTTCGGAAATTAGTATGGCTAGCTTCAATGATGTACTCGGTCCGGAACTAACATTAATTGAATCTTTCTTTGAATTTTTGACAGGAACTCCTGGAGTCCCAACTGTTAGCTTCAGTGGTTCGGTAATGGATATTATTGCCTGCGGGACTTCAAATTGTTCCGATGGTTTCCTATTTGAGGGTAGCGGTAGCCTTTTCGGTACTCCTGCCTACTCTAGTGGTTTTTCCTATGGCAATACTTTTGACAATTATAACCCAGAAAGATGGCAGCTTACTGCGAAAAATGTTACTTCTGTACCGGAACCAGCTTCTCTATTAGGTCTTTTAGCTGTGGGTGCTTTGGGGATTGCTTCTCATCGGAAAGGTAGTAAGCTGAAAAAGGCTGAATAATAAATTTTTCTTAATTATATCAAATCCGGTTAATCAGTCATATAGCGGGCAAGATGCCCGCACTAGGCGAAATGGTTTAATATTGTAGTGCAACCATCTTGGTCGCTCTTTTTATTCTATGGTCATTCTTCCGGATTTGATATTACTTTAATAATTCTCAATTTCGCTTATCAACTATTTAAAGCTTTGCGGGCAATTTTCGCGTAAGTTTTCACAGTTTCATAAGACATATCTAACTCTAAAGCAATATTTTTTAAAGATTCTCCTCGTTCTTGTCTAGCTAAAATCGTCGCTCTCGTTTGACAGACATTTAAAGCGCGCGTTCCGCCCGTTCGCTTTTGAGTTTTTAGTAAGTTGGTAGTTAATTCTTCAATCCGTTGTGCTAATTGAGTTTCTACTGCTAAACTTTCAATTGACGGAGTATTTTCTGTCCAACTGAGTTTAGTTCGTCCTAAGCCAAAAGTGGTTTTATGTCCGGTTCCGCAGTAAGGTGCGAGTTGTCCTAGTGCAGAAAAAAGATCGACAAATTCTGGTTGTTCAAAAGCAGCTTTTGCGAGACTATATTCGATTGCACCCACAAAACCTGTAACTGTTCCTCGCTTTCCCGCAGCTACTTTAGTTGTCTGTAATTGATGGCGATTAATTAAGACATATTCGTCTATCCAGTCGAGAAATTCATCTTGGGGATAAGGTAAGTTAGAAAAGTCGTTCCAGCGTCGTAAATAACTGTGAAAAACGTTTCTCGGTAAGGGTAGGGGAAAGTGATGTTTTTTGCGTCGAAAGCTGGTAGGAGAAATAAAGCTGAGATTGAGAGATTTCAGTGTTTTGCTGGATAATAAATGTTGGTAGGTAGTGGGAGGATTGGCGATCGCTACTTGTATAATTTCTAAAGGCGCGCTGCGTAAGTCGATGGTTGCAGGTACTTTTTCTAACCATTTTTTCAGCCACTCGACTAGTTCCACTGAAAGGGCGTTTACATACCAACGATAAGTTTGCTTTGATTTTAGCTGTAACTGTTTCCCTTGAGTATTGATTTCTCCTTCTAAATCGGAAATTGTAAAAGGTTTTTCTGATTGTCCATCGTGGAGATATTGAGATAGTTGCGGATTTAATTGACGCACTTGGTCTAAAAACCAAGCGTGCAAACCGATTGTATACTGAGGAAATAAAGTTGCGTTGGTTTGGGGTACAACTGACAAAACTAACCCGACTAGCTCGGTTTGCTCCGACCAAGTAAGATTAGTTAGGGAGGTTTTGGTTTGCGCCATTGAAACTGGAAAAGATAGTTGACACTCTCCTATCAGAGCTTAGCTTGACGGGAGATTCTTGTATCAGTTTAACAGTTTCAGTACCATTCCTAGAAAAGTTGCCGACAAATTTTCTTGATAGAAAAGGATACTTCCACAAGAAATTCGCTCTTGTTTTTGACAACCAGCTATAGTTGATAATTAGATAATTCTTGGTTAGCTTCCCTGGCGAGAGTTTTCCGTAAAGAGATAGGTGCAATTACTTCTCCATTTGGTCGCCATTCGCGCAAACGCATCAAAACGTTAATATCTTCGGTGCGTATCCAGGCTTGGTAGTAAGCATCGTTAGGATCTCGTTGTAAGATTATTTTAATGATTTCTTGACACTGTTGGGGGTCAGAAATTTCTCGATTAATTAATGATCCTAAGTTGCTATAGTCAATTGCTTTAAAAGTTGGATGTCGAAAAGTATTTTCCACGTACCAACGTGCAAATTTAGCTGGAAAACGCAAAATTAGCAGTTCGCAAGGAAGATAAAAGTTAAATCCCCAAGCTTCGTCTAATTTATGCTTGATGTATTCGGGAGTAGGTAATTGATGGTTATTTTTTAGTTGTTGAAGAGGTCGAGGAATTTGGGGATCTTCCCAAGGGATGATTTTTAACTGAGGAGAAACGAAGCGATCGAGACGATAGTTGTGCCAGCCTATTTTACCATCGGGATTTTGTCCGTAGGCACTGAGATATTTGGCGCGGCTGAGGTAGTGTAAACAAACAGGATAAGTGGTGACGGTGATTTTGGTTTCAGTTTTGGCTACCCAAGTTTCAAACTGAATAACTCCACCGGAGGGATGATGCCAAAGTTCTTCAAGTTGTTGTTGATAGTTATCTACTTGGTCTTGTTTTTCAGAGGTAAGAATGTAGTTAAGGTGAATAAAAATACGCTGTTTTGGTTCTTGGTAACGTTGTTTTGGTATAGTTTCTGTAAGTTGTTGCCAAAGTGAGTCGATGGCGATCGCTAAACTTGGTTGAATAAATGAAACTGATTCTAACACGCGCAATAGTTCCCAAGCTTGGTTTGTCGTAAGCCGATCGAGTTGCAGTTTCGTCTCAAGTGGAAGAGGAGGAGTGGGACATTCTTCAACAGGTATGCAACGATATTTCCCTTGGTTGGGAATTTGTAACCAACCGAGTTGAGACAAATGTTTGAGGTCGTCGCGGAGGGTACGATGAACGGTAGCAAAAGGATGTTCTTCGAGATTTTGCTGTAATTCTACTGAGGTTAATCCAGTCATCGAGATTACTTCTGTTTGCCATTGTAAGGTATTCAGGTTGCTATGGTGAGCAAAAAGTAAATCTGACATCGACTGATGACAGATACATTTATGGTCCCAACAACGCTGAGTCATTTCGGCTGCGGTTAGGCGATCGCTGGTAGGATGACTAGAGGCGAAAAGAATTTCCCGTAGTCGCGGATAAGTGAATGTTTGCGGTAATTTACTCGCCCAATTAGTTTTTTCGCTATAAAGTAAGTTTACCAGCTTCCACAGACGCACCGAACGTTGCAAGCGGTTTGCTAGTTGTCCTGCGGCTAGCCATTGTAAGATTTGTGGTGTTGGGAGATAGCGATCGCTCAATTTTTTGTCAAGTTACTGAGATAGTTCAGATCGATTGTAGAAGATTTGAAGCTAAAAATCTCACATTTTTTTAGGAAATCTTTTTGATAAATTTAACTTTCTTCGGTTTTTCATTATTAAGTTCTATAATTTCTACTTTAACTTTCTCACCTACTGCTAAATTATCATACTCTCTCGGTTCTTTTTGAGAGAGTTTAATTGTTCCATATATTTGGTAGGTTACTTTGTTCCCTTTAGTTTTATTAGTTATCTCCGCTTCAATAATTTGTCCCTCAGCGAAACCTACCTCCTCTAACACTTCCGCAATTTTTGCTTGACGAGTAGAAATATTCTCCGGAATGTTAGACTGTTCAATTGATCCTTTTAATTCTCCTAGAGGTACAGAATTTTGGTAATATTTAGTTAAGCGAAATGCCCAACCGAGAATTTGCAGCATCACCTCAACATTGTCTTGATACCCTCGCAGATTTTCGCGACAAATTGCTTCCATACTACGGTAATAATCAAGAGTACGCCCACTATGACCAATTTTACGTCCATTTCTAGCTAGAGTTTGGAGATAGTCGAAAAAATTTTTTCCAGCATTCTCCTTATTTTGGGAAAAGCGCAAATACGCGATCGCCTTTTTTAACTCATTCTCATCCACCTCTTTTAAAACTAACTTTTGCGCCATATTGTGAGCAACTTGCCACTGAATTTCGTTTAAATCTACCGTCATCATTTAATATAATCCTCTAGGTGCTTCCCGATTTGTCGGATACTGCAAAATTTTCTGAACTTGCTGTAATTGTTCGGCGTGAATTAGTTCCTGATGTGCTGCTTTAATCGCCTTCTGCATATATTTATCCAAATCTTGACCTATCATTGGTTCATCTGAAGAATTATATGTGAGATAGCGCGATTTCATAGCTTCATATTTATCTAATTCTGTCACCTCTGTTGTCATTGTACCCATCCCAATTGGCTTACCACCACCTACTTTTAAAGCCAAAGGATTCTTCGTATCTTGTCCCAGAATAACCAACAAAGTCCCTAACTCCGCCAAAGTTAAATTCTTAAACCTTAACTTAGTCGTAAACAGCACTTTTTTCCCAGCCTGTTGTACCGGAATACCTTGTTGTTTTCCCGCATCAATAGCTTGTTGAGCATGATAGTAAAACTTCCGTCCCGGTGGGTTAAAATACTTTTTACGTTCATCAGGACGAGGACGATATAAAGAAGGCATAAAACCGACGCTATTAGCAACTTCAACACACTCCGCATCTGTAAATTGTATCAATCCTTGCCAATCTAATGCACCAAATACCCGACTAGCAGGACAAAGGTCATTAAATACCCGACTAGCAGGACAAAGACGATTTTTATTTTGACACGGAAGATGTTCTCTCGGAATTTTATTTTTATATTTCTTAGTTACAACTGCTAAAGTGCTATTGGTAATTGCTTCATAAACTGAACGAACTACTCCTTTCAAAGAACTACCTGGAATTAGTAACTTTTTACCGTCACTTTGCATCATTTCCTTAATTAGAGAAATTCCATTTTGTCCGATATCTTTCCCCATCACTACTACCCCAGTCGCAACGTGCAAAGCAGTTTCTACTGTTAAATTTAACGACAAACAGCCGTGAACTCTGTCAGCCGAATATTTATGCTGTCCCGCAGGCTTTTTTAACTGAGGTTTTTCCTTGGGGAAAGGAACTATTTCGTAAGGTTTCGGTGAAATATTTTGCTGATTATTATTCATGATTTTTTCCTACACTCTGAAAGTTGTTGTAGTGCGATTGTCTCGCCCGCTAATTTTGCTCATTTAGGCTATTTATTAACATCAACTAAGCTATAGTCAGTGCCACAAAATGCACCGTCTTTGTCTCAGTATCTAGAAAATAACGTTGTGCTATGTTAACGTTACCAACATCAACTACTTTTGGCAAGCGTGTTTCTGTTGGGGGATAAACACGCCCAGGTAGCTGTTGATACTCCCATTTTTTTCCTATTAATTGAAATCCAGTTTCTTCATTTTTAGAACTCAACACCAAAACATTGAAACAATCTTTTTTCCACTGCCAACGCAATTCTCGCACTGAATCAAACATCTGTCCTTCGGGAGAAAGTTTGTCTGGTAATTCAGTTGCAAACTTACTAATTTGATGCGCCCAGCGAAAACAATAGTAACTCGATTCAGTTGCAAATTGAAGCAACAAGTTTTTCAATTCTGCTTCCGTCAAGTTATCGCATTTTCCCACAAAAGCATTCACGCTGCTACTCCTTATAATTTACGTCGCCAAGCTTTAACTGACCGATTAAACAAATCTTTTACTTGAACTTCTCCTTGCCAAATTAATTGAACACCAAATCCCAAATCCATATCTGTTGCTGCTATTGGCGTTTCTTCTTCTTCATTAGTAGGAAAACCATAGCTATTTGCTTCATCTATTTCTAAGAAAGCACCTACCCCTAATAATTTCGTGTTCGACCATTTTTTAGTACCTCCTAAAAGACAAATTTCATCGTCTTTTATCTCACAACCAGGATATTGGACCACAGCCGAATTTAACTGCACTTCTACTAAACCCAAACCGCGAGATTTAGCAAAACCAATCCCAAACCAACCTTCATTCAAATCTCGCAAAACTAAACCAATTAATCCCAATTGTGCTAAAGTAAAATTCTTGAGATGAATTTCCGTTTTAAACTCACCTGCCGTACAAACTTCGTAGTTAAAAGGTCCCACAGCAACCGAACCAAACATTCGGTCAATTGCGACGCCGTTGCGTTCTGATAATTTTAGCTTTTTCACGTCAACAGGATAAGCATCTTTAATTCTAATTCTACTTGCGATCGCTGTATTACCAAACATTCGATCGGTAAACGAAGAAAGACGATAAACATCCGGTGGTTCTTTCTTTTCCAAATATTTATAATCGTCATATAAAGGATCGTTCGCCCATAATTCTTGAGGATCTTTTGGGCGTTTATCTTTTCCTACGGTGCGAACAATTCTTTCTGCATGGGCGCGAATTGCACCTTTTAACGAACTTCCAGGAAGATAAACCGAACGTCCTCCCGGATGATAAGTTTCGACAAATTCCATGTCTGGTTTTGTCGGGTCAGCGCCTTCTTTGCCTGATTTAATTAAAATTGGAGTAAGGGGAGTTAAAGTAAACTCAATTTTGCAGTAGTTAACCAGTCTTTTGTGCATAATTGTAATTTTTGGTGAAGGTAAATCAAAATTGACAATTGCTATTGCTAAACTGCTGTAGCTTTAGGATCGGGGATTTTGCTGTTTAAATACTCAATTAATTTTTGTATCCAACGATCTTGATAGTCGGTTGCATTTTTGTAAATATCAGAATCTTGGTTAACCAATTTTCGTAGATACTCTAACAATAATTCCGGATGTCCTTCTACATCTATCCAGCGCATTTCTTCTATTTCTAAACGAACAACTCCCAAACCGCGAGAACGTCCTCCACCGAGGGGTATTTGTTCGGTTTCAAACTGATGCAAACCTATGATTAACATTCCTAGTTCCCATTCTGCGGCGTTTTCTACTACTGCTTGAAACTCAAACAAAGTTCCTGCGGGAATAACTTGAAAGTCGTATAATTTTCCCTCAGCCGCAGTTTCGGTATCTCTATCGATTGCGACTCCGTCTCGTTCCTGATATTGACCGAACCAAGTGTCAGGTTTGACGGTTAAATCTCGTACTTGAAATTTACTTGCTAACCAAGGTGAACCAAACAAATGCGATACTAGGTCAGTTTGGTTGATAATTGCGTCGGTAAGTAGGCGATCGTTGTTATATTGGTCTTTGAGTTCCTTCATCTCTGAAGCAGAAATTGACCATTCATTCTCATTAGCTGGATTAGCAACTAAATGGCGATCGCTACCTAGTATACCTCGTAAAAAACTTTCCAGACGCGATCGCAGCGCACCTTTGAAACTTGCACCCGGTATCAACGGTTGTCCGTAGATATCTTTGATTACTGGTAAATCTGAACCAATCGGTTCCATCGAACGTCCCGCACTAATCCGTAAAGCGGTTACTGTTACTAGCGTACCACGAATTTCTAACCGATTCTTAAATACATCAAACATAGTTAATTTCCTCTCTTAGTAAGGATTTTTATTCACATCTGGTTCTTTTCCATACCGATGTAGTAATAAACTACCTTTTGCAGAAGTACAGCTAACTCGCAAACCTTGCGTTACCCGAAAATGTTCCATATCTCCCTTATTTACATATTTGTCGTACTGTATTCCTCCATCTTTTTTCAAAATGCTAGTATCGCCGTTTGATTCTGCTAATAAATAAGAAACTTTTGCTAAACTTTCTTGTAGTTTAACTTTTTCCTTTCTTTCGCGAATCCGATTATAATCTTCCCGAAAACTATCTTGATATTCTAAATAAGGAAAATCGAGTAATTTTTCAGCAAGTAAGTTTTCTTTACATTGATTCCAGATTAACTGTCCCCAGCTTGAAAGTGTCATTTTTCCATCTACTTCTCCCAGTAAAGTTTCGGGAATTTCTTCCGTTTCTTCTTTCGTCATTCCCATCCCTGCATCTAGTAATGCGAGTTGGACTGTGTATGGTGCAACTAAACTGTTATCTACCGCTATTGGTAAGCGAGGAATTGCGATCGAATCGGAACCTTTTCCTTCAAAAATGTAAATTATTTCATCTGCATAAAACATTCCAATTGTATTCAAGTAACCCTGCAAACTTTTGAAGCCACCGACAAGGTTGAAACAAACTTTATATTTGTTTTCTTTTAAAGGTGGTATTTCTTTGTCTAACCAAACAATTAAGTCGTCTATCCCTTCAGAAAAATTAAGCGTACTTTTTGTAGATAAACCAGGGGGTTGATAAATACTAACATTAACTATCCCATTTTCTTGTAAAAATGTTTGGACAATTTCTGCTGTCGCTTTTCCTTGGGCTGTATCGGTAGCAATAAGATAGTGAATATCTTCTTTTCCTGACAACAGATTATCTTGATAAATTCCGTAAATTCCATTTAATTCTGCACTTGCACCCCGAATAATTTCTGTTTTACCTGTTGCTAGTTTTTCTTTTGCTCTCGATTGTAAAATTTTGATAATTTTCTTGACTTCATCGTCTAATTCTGTATCTAGAAAATTGGCTGTATTTGTTAGTGACTTAAACCAATTTGTTTCTTTATTATCGCCACGATTAATTTGTTTTGTCAGTAAACTTGTACCGATAGTAGAAATAACAACACGATTCATAACTTTATCCTCTTGTGAATTTTCAATATTTTGTGAACTTAATTTTGAGAAGACTTTGTTGAATTCAAATACTTAAGACAACGGGAACCGTAGCCGAGGTAACGGCGAATTAATTCGATGTAAACTAGATTTACTTCAGAAGAATCAGCTTCCTTAGCAATTTTTTCGGCGGCTGATTTAATTTGAGTATCGATATCTTTAATAATCCTTTCTGCTAAAGAATTTTTACCTCGTCCCCACTTTTCTTCTCTTCCTACTTGGTAGCGAAGAAAATTTTTGATTACTTCGGAACTTTCGGTAGTTTCTGCTACTCGTAACAAGTTCCGAAATTGCGACTCTTCTAAATCACCGTAAGAACTTTTATTGTCTAAAGCTTTTTCTATCCATTGAACTAAATTATCTTCAGTTTGGCGAATACCTTTTTGGATTTTTAGTTCAGTTTGCTGTTTGCTTAAGTTCATGCTGGATTCTCCCGCAATACTAAATGAAATGGGTGACAAATTATTACTTGTCCGAAGCCTTCAGTGGTTCGTTTTCCTACGCCTGTTTGGGATATCTTTTTTAATGTAGGTAGCCAAGTTTGTTTCTGAGTTGTACTAAAGAGATATACTCCTCCTTTGTTAGTAACTAAATCAATGTCTTTCATTAAACCCCACGCAGCATTCCACCCGGAAATATAGTCGTAACTGGTATAGGCTGTATGTAAGATTAATGAGGAATCTTGGATACCTGTAAATTCCGACAACATTTGAGGGGAAATTACTGTTGTCCGCAACCAATTTTCGGTCAGAATAGCATCCGATTGTAAGTTGATAGTAAAGTAAGTACGCTCTTTTTGCCAAGGTTGTTGCGGTTCGCCAAAAATACCCCAAGTTTGCCAACGTTGTTGCAATTTTTGATTAAATTGTTCTAAACGAGATTGCAGGTTACTGGTAAATTTTGTAACGGTTGCTTCGATTTTGACTTTTCCTAATCCTCGTGAAGTCGCCCCACCAAAGCGAAAGTTTTGTTGGTTAATAAATTGGGCGAGAAGATTAGCCAAAACATCATTGTCAACTATAATTTTGCTACGATAAACTACTGGTTGCTTTTTTTCTCCTTGAGTTTCGTTGAGAACTTCTAAGCTATATAATACTTCTTCCTCTGAGGTTGCCCGTCGGCGGTTTATTCCTACGCGAGTTAACAAACGTTTACTTACTGAATGAGATTGATATTTTTTGCCTAATTGGGTGTAAAAACCGCTATAAGGTTCGACTCTTCCTTGGTCTTTCGGACAATTTGGGTCGTAAGGAAAATTATAAGCTTCGGCGCAAAAGCGGTCAATTAAAGTATCGAATACGCCATTACCTTTATCCCCAAAACCTGGTTTGGTTTTGGAACTAACCGCAGTTGCTGGTAAGACGAAAACTTCTGAATTTTTCTCGTTATTGCTGGGATAAGC
This sequence comes from Oscillatoria salina IIICB1, assembly GCF_020144665.1. NCBI lineage: Bacteria > Bacillati > Cyanobacteriota > Cyanophyceae > Oscillatoriales > Oscillatoriaceae > Oscillatoria > Oscillatoria salina. The sequence goes on from NZ_JAAHBQ010000049.1 coordinate 21,601, forward strand.
GTTATGGAAAATTGCGGCTTTTTCGTCGAGAAATAAGCTTTGGAAGTCGCCCCCATTTGCGGACAAATCTTGGTTGTCTACTTCAGCATAGCGTAACATGACTCCCGCGATCGCGCCCCGAATTACTGAACCAGGTATGTAATCTCTGGCTTCGCTAACTGAACCGGGTTTTTTCTTGCCAATTGCTAAGGGCGACAGGGCGGTAATTTTTAGTTCTATTTGTTTCATTTCTCACCTTTTAACAAAGTGAATTATTTAGCATTTACTGATTTTGATTTTTGGGAATTAACTTTTGCCAAGTTGTTTTCTCAATTCCCCAATTATCTTTTTGATAATCCCATTTTAACCATCCTAAACCGACTGATTTTGAACCACCAAGGGCGTTGATATGTTGCAATCCTGCTAAAACTAAAGCTTTCCCGATATCCGCATCTAAACCAGGTTGTGGTTGCCAAACAATTGTTCCTTTAAATTTTAACTTGGCATTAGCTGGTGACGTTTCCAGAAAGTAAAGTTTTTGGTCTTCTGCAACTCGGCGACGACGATTTATGGTTACTCCTGGACGCAAAACTTCAGGTAAGTTTTCCGGGTTTTCTTCACAAATTAAGTCATCAATAATTAGGCGCGAAGGTAAGGCGGGATTGCCAAAAATTTGACAGATAATGCAATGATATCTTTCCTCACTGGAAACTTGATATTCTCGGCGGTGAAATTGCCTTTTTTCAGGGTCAGAAAAATTTGCCCGTTGAGGACACATTGTTTGTGGATTAGGAGATTGACAAACTTGCCAACCTAATCCTCTGGCTAATTTTTCGCATTCGTGACGCAATCTTCCTTTGAATTGGGAAGCGGGAATAAGTAATTTTCCTGCGGCAGTTCGCACAATTGGTTTATCGGCTAAAGAACCAGAAGAACCACCTGCGCCGACAGATAATGCTGTTTCGATTGTAGCAGTAATTTCGCTTATTTCAGCGCGACGATTTAATAAATTTTGTAACTGAATCATCGGTTTGTTTCCTCAGCAACGAGTTTTTCTGTTTCTTTTTCAACAAAAGGATAAATATCTACTAATTCTTGCCAAATTGTCTCATAAGTTGAAGGTTGCTTTTCTTGATTTAATTCTTGAGAATTTTCTTTTTCTGGGACAGGTTCGAGAAACATCCAAGGTGCTAAATTACCGTTGTTTTTGGGGTCTTTTGGTGGACACCAAGCTTGCTCAAATTTTTCTTCTAATAGTATTTGCTGATTTTTCTGTAATCGAACGCGAAAATAGCGATAGTTGAGGATTGCTGTATGTTTACCGTGGGCGAGTAAACTACGAATCTGATATAATTGCGATCGCGGAAATTTTGACTCTTGCAATGCTTTGGCTGTTTCGATAACTCCACCCAGTTCGTGTAAAGTATAAGGTGTCGCGTAAAGTTTCAGTCTCGGTTTATCAGGTTGCTTTTTGATTAAGCCTTCTTCTCGGAAGCTTTCTACATTAGAAGAAATCATCGTAACAGATTTTAAAGTGAGGAAATCAACCGTACCACCGTAGTAATCGTAATTCTTCAGTAATTTGGCTTTTTTCTTGGCTGATTTAAGCAACTTACTAGTTAAGTTTTCGGCATAATAAACTGGTGTATCATAAGCAATAGTTAAAACTCCGCTAGACATACTCAATTGACAATGAGAATCTGTAGCTAAATCTGGTCGATAGCGATGAGTTTTCTTTAAATTAGTTGATGTATCTTCAGAGAGATTATATCTTTGTTTGCTGATTAAAATTCGTTCAAATTCTTCGCCGATAGTTTTGGCAATATCCAAAGCTTGATTCGCTGGGACAATTAGCAAAACGTCATCGCCGCCGATAGTAATAATCTCAAACGGATGTACCCAAGTTCCCTCGCGATTTCGCGATTCTAACTTTCTTAAATTATTCAATTTATGGGGTTGGAGATGTTCCCGCAATGCGTAATAAACTGATTTTTCAGTTGCTTCAAAAATATCGTGGCTAAACTGTTGATACTCTTCTGGAGTTTTAATCTTTTGGATATAGCCGCCCATATTATTACCGTCGGCGTAGATAAAGCTAATATAACCGTTACTTGCATTCCCAATTTCTTCTAAACTTAAAGCCTCACTCACCTCATTTTGTGCCACATTTCTGTAGTAATTATGAGGACTTTCTCTCAAAAAGCGAGTAAATTTGTTCGCCCAACTTTCCACTTCTCCTGGTTCCCAAGTAAAAGGACTTTGGCGATACCAATTTTGTTCTTTATCTTGCTTCGCTCTTTGTCCCATAATCCTTTTCCGGGCTAAATTCTCTGAAAATTCCGGTTCTCCTGGTAACTTGGTTTTCACAACTGCCGAAGCCCGGTCTCCTTCTTCTCGAATTAGATAAGGATGTGTTTCTAACATCGGTGGATAGCGACGGCTGGGTCGATTTTCTGTATCGTTTCCACTGCGTCTCTGATTAAACTGCGTCGCTAATTTACCCGCTAATTCATTAAAGCTTTTGCGGTTAAAAAATTTGGTAACTATGTCGGTTTCTTTTTCTACCTTGCCAAAATAAGCTTCTACAAGCGGATGCTGATATTCCCGGCGATACCAATCTAACCACAGTGTTTTTGGCAGAGGATTTTGTAGCAATCCAAAGCGAAATTCTAGCAAGCGAAAAGTATCTCCAACCGCACAACTATTTGCCGTAATTGTTTCAGTAGTGTAGCGTTTTTCGATCGCATTAGCTAAGTCATTAACATAAGCTGCCGGACAAAAGGCGAGAATATTTCCTCCGGTTGAGTAGATAATTAATTCGGGAATTAAAGCTGTCCTTAACTGAGGAAATTCTTCATCCAACCAGTCTCTCAGTCGCTGATAATCTGCTTGTAAACCTTGACTCAATTCTGATTCTGGTTCTTCTTGGCAAATTTTTGGTTCTTGGTTAAAAAAAGCAGGCAAATCAATTAAATTAATTCGATCTAGTAAGGCAGAAGCGCCACGAATGTCTGGTAATTTAGCAGAAGTAAAGACATAACCTTTAATTTTGGTTGCGCCGCCGTAAACTAAACCAATAGGAGTCGTTTGCTGAGATAATTCTGGGTAGTCGTTCTCAATCTCACTAACTTGGTTGGGATAGTAATCTGAAGGAATTGCTTGTAATTTTTGGATTTGAGAAACAAGCTGGCTAACTTCGAGAACTTCTTTTCCTTGGGCGAGATTTTGCCGCATTTTTGCTAACGTCTCTAAACTCTGCTGCGGTTCCCGCTTCTCTCCCCAAGCGAGACACCAAGCTAAGGCGATGGTCATGTTTTTGCGTACTTCTGACATATCTGAGTCACCAGCGATCGTTTTGTTTTCTATTATAACTGTTGCGTAGAAAGGGGGTTTTCTATAAACGATCGGGAAAGGAAATCTTCCTCGACACAATTATTTCAACTGCCGACTAGCAAACCAGACACTCTTTCTAACAACTCTTTTGGTAACGTTTTCGTTTCACCGCAAATCCAAGGACCCGCAGTCATCTTTAAATATGGTTTCTCTTGAGTGACCATTTTCACATCCGTGAGAATACTGAAAATTTCTGCGATCGGGAAAAGATTTCCACGGTCATGACAAAATTCATGCCATTTTTCAATTTCCTCAGCTTGGGAACTAATAATCAAATAATGGCTACAAGCCTCCAGTAATGGCAGTTTTTCCGGTTGTACCATTCCGCCCACATCGACGATAACCAAAGCCTTCTGTCGCCGCAATTCCAGGATAGCTTGGGCGTGATAGGGAAAAAAGCGACTACTTAACTGTCCCTTATTCGCCGCCTTAAATCGTTCAATCTCCTCCTCCGTGGCGTCTTCCCCCAACTCTAAAACATAATTTCCTTCGCCATCCCAGTGGGCGCGTTGGAGATATATGTTAGGATTTTTTAACAATAAAGCTTGAAATAAAGCATGGGAAAGAACACTTTTACCACTATTTGGCGGACCGACTATCAGCAACGCCGGACACAAATCTTCGGTAGAATGTTGTCGTCCGTTGCTGACAGTTATCGGAATCACTTGACCAACTTTCAAGTCGCGAGAGTGAGTTGCCGTCACTACCGCCCCCAGTCTGGGGTCATAACAGGCGATCCAACTGGTGGGATGACATTCGTGAGTTAAGTAAGAATACAACCAAATTGGAGCGCGACCAGAAATGACTATCCCCCCGCGAAAGTTGATATTTGTTGGTAATTCTAAGTTGCTGATGTCTTCTGGGTCAATAATTCGGTCGGGTGCGGTTAGTTCGATAGTGAGAACTTGGTAGGAAAGATTTTCCCAGATTTGCGGTTCGCTGAGGTTTAGTTTTAAGGCGGGGTTGTTCATTTTTCGCGGGGAATGTTGCTGTTGCTATTATTACCCAAGTTTTCTGGTTTGTGGTTTCCTTCCCCTTGTATCGAATTACATTTTCTTGTCTACTCCCGAACTGGCGATCGCTTAAAATTATCTACAAATTCTCATAAAAGCATCCCCAATGCTCCTTGAACCATTGGGGATGCTTTTGCTCCTCAAACTTTGGGGGACTTTAATTAAAGGTGAGAGCAACAATTCTTTTCTTAAATCTCATCCCAACCGCTAATCCCTGACGACATAACATAACTCGTAACTGTTGCCTCAAAGAAATTCGATTTAGTATTACCTTCTTTTTTGGTATCAGAAAAACGTTCTAAATGAGTATAAGGGCTTTTCTGATATTTTGCTTCTTTGTACAACGAGTCTAAGCCAATTGCCCGCAACCTAATATTTGCAAGATACTTAGTGTATTGCTCGGTACTTTGTTCTGTAATTCCCAAAATATTATTGCCAACGATATGATTTGTCCATTGGCATTCGTGATTCACTGCTTGGTCAAACATTTCGTAAATCGTGTCTACAGAATGAGGAAATACTTGCATCGCTTCTGTCACCACTCGTTGATACAAGCGAACGTGAGAAAGTTCATCTCGATTAATCAGTTTAAACACATCTGCACTTCCAGGCATCAACATTCGAGAAGCCAAATTGTAGAAGAAAATAAAGCCGTTATAAAAATACATTCCTTCTAGTAAATAATCGGCAATGAGAGCAATAAAATAGTTTTCCTGTGTCGGATTAGAAACATATTTTTGATACAGTTCTGCTACGAATTGACAGCGACTAAACAGTACTTTATCGGTTCGCCAAAAGTCATAAACTGCATGACGTTGTTCGGGGGGAATAATACTTTCAATTAAGTATTGGTAACTATGATTGTGCATGGCTTCTTGGGAAATTTGCTCGGACATACACAAGCTAATTTCTGGGGCTGTGATGCTGCTTTTGATGTGAGGAATATTGCAAGTTTGTACTGAGTCTAAAAAGGTTAAATAACTCAAAATTCCGTTATAAGCATAGCGTTCTTGTGGTGTCAGATTCCAGTAATCAACAACATCTTGAGTTACATCTAGTTTTTGTGGAATCCAAAACTGTTCTCTCATTTGCATATACAATCCCACAGCCCAAGTATAACGAACGTCGTTGAGTTGCATGAGGTTAGTTGTTTCGCCAAACCACATGGTTCGATGAGCGATATCATCGTTACCTTGGGGATTAAAAATAGGGCTGATGGGCATTGTCGCGGTTTGAACGACTAGATTGGAAATTGGGGAAAAGGAAGTTATATTTGACAATTCTTTCATGATTATGTAACGATTTAATTTGCGCAAGAGGCACATTCAGAGGTTGTGTCTTTGTAGCCATCTTTTTGGACGGTTCGTATGTAGTAAATGGCTTTACACCCTGATTCCCAAGCTAACATTAAAGTCTCAAAAATATCTTTAGCTTTAAGGCTGCGTTCGGGTTCGTTGGGGAAATAAACACCTGCGTTCAGGTTGAAAATTAATTCCATCGAAATTCCGGTATCAATCCAACGTTGTATAGTCGAGATCGCTTTGATAACAATATCTTGAGATAGGGTTTTGTTTTCGGTATAATACCAGAAACGATCGCTAATAAATGGTGGGGCAATGGGAACTGTTCCTTTAGCCCATTTATCGTAGAAAAAACGACTATAAACTGGCAATACTGATGCCGTACAACCTTGAACGAGTGATGAGGATGTGTTAGGCGCGATCGCTGTAATGTGACTATTACGAATACCATAGAGTTGAATATCTTGGGATAACTGTAACCAGCGCTCGCTTTTCGTTGCATTCTCACAAAACCATTCAACTGGTTTTGCGCCAATTAAATAACCTTTACTCCATTCGCTACCTGCAAATGCTGGATAAGATCCTCTTTCTTTAGCGAGTTCCATTGAAGCATGAGTACAGTAATAACCGATGTCCTCAAATAAGGCATTAATTTCACTCAGATTAGTATAAGAAAAACGACGTTTGGCTAACCAATCAGCTAATCCCATTGCACCTACGCCAATAGTACGATAGCGATCGTTATGATTAGCGCTTTCTACAAAAGGTGGGGTGGTAATTTCAATGGCGTTATCGAGAAGGCGAACGGCAAGTTGACAAATATATGGTAATTCTTCAGACTCGATGTTAGCTAAATTTAACGAATCGAGATTACAAGTGTGGGCGAATTTTCCAGGAGTGACATTTGACCATGATTCGCAACAGAGATTAACTCCTGGGATATAACCTTCGTGTTGGTTGGGATTTGCTTTATTAATTGTGTCTTTGAATGCTAGGTAAGGCATCCCAGTTTCAACTTGCGATCGCATAATATTTTTAAACAATTCCCGTGCTGAAACTTGTTTGTAAAGGGTTAACTTGGGATTGTTAATGTCTAATTGCGGGTTAGCGTCGTTATCGAGATTAGTTTCAAGATAACCATATTGTTCTTCAAATTGACTACCCCAAAGTTCGGCAAGCTCAATACCAAATTTGATTCGTACTTCATAGGGGTCAAATAAAGTCCAATCTCGATTATCGCGAACCCGACGCATAAACTCGTCAGTGACAACTAATTGTGGAAAAATATCGTAAGCTTTGCGTCGTTGGTCGCCATTTTCTGTTTGTATTTCTAAAAATTCCGGAACATCAAGATGCCAACTGTCTAAACTTACAGTGACAGCTCCAGCGCGACGACCTCCTTGATTGACGGCGATCGCGGTATCGTTAAGTAATTTCACCCAAGGTATAACTCCTCCAGATGCACAACTCTTACCCATCACCCAACTACCCGCAGCGCGAATTCGAGAAACATTAACGCCTACACCTCCACCATTTTTTGAAATTCGGGCGGTGTTAGTGAGTTCGCGATAAATAGATTCTAGATTGTCTTCCATTGCTGTGATAAAGCAAGAAGAAAGCGATCCTTGAGGGACTCGCAAATTAGCCAGAATAGGGGTTGCAAGAGAAATTTTACGTTGGGCGATCGCTTCATAAAACTTTCTTGCCCAAAATAGACGATTTTCAGGCTTTTCTGGGATTGCTAAAAGTAACGCACAAGTTAACAAAGCTTCTTGAGGTAGTTCGTTGTCAAGAAGATAGCGCTTCGAGAGTAGTACCGCACCAGCATAATCGTAATCTAAATCCCAATCTGGGTTAATCCAAGTTCCTGCTTCTGTTAGTTCAGCTTTACTGTAGGTAAAAATCTGTCGATCGTATCGATATGAAGTGACTTTGTTTTGTACGGTGCGAAAATAATTACTGTATTGATATCCGCGTGCTACACTGGCATCTTTCCACAAACTCCAAATGTGTAGACGCCCGGCAACATACCGCCAATCTGGCTCTTCAGGAGAACACATTTGTAAAGCGCAGTCAATAAGATTTTCTTGAATCTCACGAGTAGTTACCCCATTGCGAAGTCGAGTTTTTAGCGTCGATTCAAGAGCGATCGCGTGGGCTTCTAATCCCTCACAAGCCCAATGGACAACCTTTCTAATTTTGCTAACATCTAAAGGCGCGGCTTGTCCGTCCCGTCGAATAACGTGAATATTTTGGCGATTAATTACACTTTCGGGCTGGGGGATCGTTTGTGGCATGGAGTCTCACTTCAAAAATGACAACCTCACGCTACACACAGCGTAGCTTACTGGTTTTCGCAACCAGTTTTACTAGATGTAGCGCAAATTCAATTATTGCTAATTTACTACTTTACTGTATTTATCTATAGCGGTCAAAGCTAGAAAAAAACCGGAAAATACGCTATATTATGGCGCTGACTTGCGGGGGTGTGTTGGGCGATCGTTCTAATTCCTAATTAATTATGCGCAAAGTTCTTTCTTGTGAGTTAGCAGCGATCGCTTATAATTTAATTTCTACTTCTGCGGTTGAACAACTATCGGCTGTATCGAAAACAGATGCTTATATTACCCCTTGCGGGGATTTGGTTATCTAAAACGTTTGGTGAGGTGAGTCATGAGGTCAGCCTTATGGTTCTGGTTTCCGTCCCCTTGCGGGGATTTGGTTATCTAAAACATTGGACCATTAATACTAGAATACTTAGTTTCTATAAAAGATATTAGTTTCCGTCCCCTTGCGGGGATTTGGTTATCTAAAACCTCCTGACTGAGCCAGAAGTAGACATTGAATATTGGGAGTTTCCGTCCCCTTGCGGGGATTTGGTTATCTAAAACGACAAGACCTACCCCATCTCCATCAGAGTCACCTTCATTGATCGTTTCCGTCCCCTTGCGGGGATTTGGTTATCTAAAACAGAGCTAATACATCAGCATCAGACTTACTCGCTAAATCGTTTCCGTCCCCTTGCGGGGATTTGGTTATCTAAAACAAGGAAAAGGTGAAGGAGGAAACTCCAGAACCAGACCCAGTTTCCGTCCCCTTGCGGGGATTTGGTTATCTAAAACGTTAAAGAAGAAATCATTTTGAAAGAGAAAGGATGGAAAACGTACGTTTCCGTCCCCTTGCGGGGATTTGGTTATCTAAAACAAGCAAAGAATTAGTTAGAAGGCAGGCGATCGCTGGTTTCCGTCCCCTTGCGGGGATTTGGTTATCTAAAACTTTCGGTAGGATTATGATTAAGTGCATTAATTAAACCGTTTCCGTCCCCTTGCGGGGATTTGGTTATCTAAAACGAGGGAGCTACTCCTCTTCACGTCGTCCCTGCTGGGACGAATTTAAACGCAAGGTTTCCGTCCCCTTGCGGGGATTTGGTTATCTAAAACGTTATATACAGTTTAGGAAGAGTAATATGAAGAGGAACAAAAAAGTTTCCGTCCCCTTGCGGGGATTTGGTTATCTAAAACGTAGTTTGATTTATTCCCCTTTTTCTAAACGTTAGATTGTATATCCCTTGTTTCCGTCCCCTTGCGGGGATTTGGTTATCTAAAACATTCATAGAAGTATCAAGGTATACAACTCCCTTAATCGCATTGTTTCCGTCCCCTTGCGGGGATTTGGTTATCTAAAACAACATTTTTTCCCGATTGACGAAACTGAATGGAACAAATTAGTTTCCGTCCCCTTGCGGGGATTTGGTTATCTAAAACAATACCAACTCCTTCGGCGGTCTATGGATCTAGTATTTACAAGCGTAGTTTCCGTCCCCTTGCGGGGATTTGGTTATCTAAAACGTAGTTTGATTTATTCCCCTTTTTCTAAACGTTAGATTGTATATCCCTTGTTTCCGTCCCCTTGCGGGGATTTGGTTATCTAAAACATTCATAGAAGTATCAAGGTATACAACTCCCTTAATCGCATTGTTTCCGTCCCCTTGCGGGGATTTGGTTATCTAAAACATAGCGGTATCCGTTAAAAGATCGACAATTTGTGCAACCGTTTCCGTCCCCTTGCGGGGATTTGGTTATCTAAAACAAGCAAGAGCAGTCCTACTCCTCACTAGAGGAGTACTGTAGTTTCCGTCCCCTTGCGGGGATTTGGTTATCTAAAACTCTTCTTTGGGGAAGAAGAAATCCTTTTGGGCAAGAGCCCATTCTTTAGCAGTTTCCGTCCCCTTGCGGGGATTTGGTTATCTAAAACGATGGAGGAGAAAATAAAAGCTCCCGAAGGGGAGTACGGTGTTTCCGTCCCCTTGCGGGGATTTGGTTATCTAAAACTCGGCCGTAGCCGACGAGGTTCGCAGTATGTGCAGAGGTCAATGGATTGTTTCCGTCCCCTTGCGGGGATTTGGTTATCTAAAACGGTCATCTATTAGCTGTCTCTAGTTATGTTATGGATGTTTCCGTCCCCTTGCGGGGATTTGGTTATCTAAAACTACTTGTATTGAGTCTCATTGAAGAGTTTGTTAGACTCTCCGTTTCCGTCCCCTTGCGGGGATTTGGTTATCTAAAACACTTCATGACACTCTCTGCTTTACCATTAATGTCAAAGGGTTTCCGTCCCCTTGCGGGGATTTGGTTATCTAAAACCTTGAATCACTCTCTAACCATTGTTCTAATATTTCAAAGTTTGATTGTTTCCGTCCCCTTGCGGGGATTTGGTTATCTAAAACCTTGGTTGGATATGTAATCAAAAGGCACTAGTGTCATATTCGTTTCCGTCCCCTTGCGGGGATTTGGTTATCTAAAACCACAAACGCAAACAACGTTTGGGAAAGAATGAGCGATACATTGTTTCCGTCCCCTTGCGGGGATTTGGTTATCTAAAACCATCGATTATTGCTGCTTCTTCTTTGGCATTCTCCGGATTCACTAGTTTCCGTCCCCTTGCGGGGATTTGGTTATCTAAAACCGGTGTTGAGGAAATGGCCAAAACATCCTTGGAACAAGGAGAGTTTCCGTCCCCTTGCGGGGATTTGGTTATCTAAAACGAGGTAACACTGCCTCTAAACATCGAGGTTAGTCTGCCAGAGGAAGTTTCCGTCCCCTTGCGGGGATTTGGTTATCTAAAACTTAAGATGGATATAAATTTAGCAAAAGCTTTCTGGGAAGGTTTCCGTCCCCTTGCGGGGATTTGGTTATCTAAAACTTATCTACATATAGTGTGTAACCAAGAGAGTAACACTAGTTTCCGTCCCCTTGCGGGGATTTGGTTATCTAAAACTCTGTACGTGCAGGAATGGCTCACTCAGCGTAATGCTGTTTCCGTCCCCTTGCGGGGATTTGGTTATCTAAAACTGTATTATACTAAGGTATAAAGCAACTAGGAGGTTTAATGTTTCCGTCCCCTTGCGGGGATTTGGTTATCTAAAACAGTCAATACAAAGTATTTGTTGTTGACAATGATTGCTCTCCATTGTTTCCGTCCCCTTGCGGGGATTTGGTTATCTAAAACGGTCTGAAGAGGCCAGCAAGGACTTTGAGCTAATAAAATGGTTTCCGTCCCCTTGCGGGGATTTGGTTATCTAAAACAGAAGGGAACCTTTACGGGAACCTGGATGGACTGGTTGAAAAAGCGTTTCCGTCCCCTTGCGGGGATTTGGTTATCTAAAACTTAGAATAAGATAATGAATGGGAGATTGATTCTCCCGTTTCCGTCCCCTTGCGGGGATTTGGTTATCTAAAACAAGTAGTGGAGTGGTCAGATGGCCCCTCTATAGACGTAGAGGTTTCCGTCCCCTTGCGGGGATTTGGTTATCTAAAACACTCATAATAATTTATCCATTTACTATATAAAGGTTTTATTGTTTCCGTCCCCTTGCGGGGATTTGGTTATCTAAAACAACTCAAAAATAACGGAAGAAGAGATTTTGCTTTTAGAGCGTTTCCGTCCCCTTGCGGGGATTTGGTTATCTAAAACAACTTAGGCTATTGCGGTGCGGCTATTTGCGACAAATCAAAAAGTTTCCGTCCCCTTGCGGGGATTTGGTTATCTAAAACGGTAGAAATCGAGCAGAGGCACGAAATTTCAAAAGAACAAAATTGTTTCCGTCCCCTTGCGGGGATTTGGTTATCTAAAACTTAGAGCTGGATAACTTAATTAAAGAGTTAAAGGCTCTTGGATTGTTTCCGTCCCCTTGCGGGGATTTGGTTATCTAAAACGCATTGAATCCAACTATCTCACAAAAGTTCTCAAATCATTAGAGCAGAGAGCGTTTCCGTCCCCTTGCGGGGATTTGGTTATCTAAAACTAACAAGTCTTGGTCAGAGACAGAGATGTCAGTTTCACCTAAGTTTCCGTCCCCTTGCGGGGATTTGGTTATCTAAAACAAGATGAATCATTAGAATACACTTCTATGGTTATCAATGAGTTTCCGTCCCCTTGCGGGGATTTGGTTATCTAAAACATCTGGGTATGGTAACAGATAATCTGACTATGCAGCAGATGTGTTTCCGTCCCCTTGCGGGGATTTGGTTATCTAAAACTTGAAGAAAGAGGATGAGGTTCAGTACATTACCCAAACAGGGTTGTTTCCGTCCCCTTGCGGGGATTTGGTTATCTAAAACGCTTTCTTTTTTTTCTTTTTAGCAGCGTGATACTCCACTGCTGGTTTCCGTCCCCTTGCGGGGATTTGGTTATCTAAAACTTTTAAATAAAGAGGTTTATTATGATTGACTATAGTGTTGAGAGTGGTTTCCGTCCCCTTGCGGGGATTTGGTTATCTAAAACTGGGGGTATTCTTAGACAAGGAAGGAAATGAAACCTTCGAGGTGTTTCCGTCCCCTTGCGGGGATTTGGTTATCTAAAACAAGACTGGACCAAAATCCACAGTTGAATTAACAAACGAAGATGGTTTCCGTCCCCTTGCGGGGATTTGGTTATCTAAAACACTCTTCATCTAACTCCATTCCCTCTAGTAGGGAATCTATTTCACTGTTTCCGTCCCCTTGCGGGGATTTGGTTATCTAAAACAAGATAGACATATTAAAGGTTCAACCTTAAAAGCTTTATGTTTCCGTCCCCTTGCGGGGATTTGGTTATCTAAAACACAGCTTTGACCAGGGGCAACCCTGGTATCCCATCTACGAAGTTTCCGTCCCCTTGCGGGGATTTGGTTATCTAAAACTTAACTAAAACATTGCGCGGGAAGTCCCTAATCTCAGCGAAGAGTTTCCGTCCCCTTGCGGGGATTTGGTTATCTAAAACACTATACTCACCCCCTTGCAGGAGTGGTAGGCTCCTTTAAGTTTCCGTCCCCTTGCGGGGATTTGGTTATCTAAAACGTAATTTCAGGAATCTCTCCCTCTGTAGAGTATTTGATAAGTTTCCGTCCCCTTGCGGGGATTTGGTTATCTAAAACGCGTGCAGAACAAGCAGAAAAAGCAGAAAAGCCCGCTCCACGTTTCCGTCCCCTTGCGGGGATTTGGTTATCTAAAACTAAGAAGACAATCTATCCGTTTCAATTAAACCATTTCAATGTTTCCGTCCCCTTGCGGGGATTTGGTTATCTAAAACGTTAATAGAAGACTGGGGGGATACTATCCCTGATTGGCTTCGTTTCCGTCCCCTTGCGGGGATTTGGTTATCTAAAACGTCTAATATCTTTTTTCTTTCTCTTGAAAACAACAACTTCAGGTTTCCGTCCCCTTGCGGGGATTTGGTTATCTAAAACAGAAACTACGGGAATGGTGATTGGGACAAACGTATCTTGGTGTTTCCGTCCCCTTGCGGGGATTTGGTTATCTAAAACGAGGAATAGAACTAAACCTAATCTACGAGATAAATAACGAGGTTTCCGTCCCCTTGCGGGGATTTGGTTATCTAAAACGTAAACAACGGAAACGGAACCAAAGTAGAAGCAAAAGTTTCCGTCCCCTTGCGGGGATTTGGTTATCTAAAACAAACTGGAAACAGTGGGGATCAATTTGAAATTAGCAAAAGCTTTGTTTCCGTCCCCTTGCGGGGATTTGGTTATCTAAAACAATATCTAAACCCTACCAAAAGAGGTAGGAGAAACTATGTTTCCGTCCCCTTGCGGGGATTTGGTTATCTAAAACGTGTAACTAATTTAAAAGAGTTAGAAGATGTTTATAAATGTTTCCGTCCCCTTGCGGGGATTTGGTTATCTAAAACCGCTGCTAGAGATGTAGGTAGAAAAGACTTCAGAAACGCTGTTTCCGTCCCCTTGCGGGGATTTGGTTATCTAAAACTTGGGAAACCCTCACTCGTCGGAACAGTTTTGACCAGGGGCGTTTCCGTCCCCTTGCGGGGATTTGGTTATCTAAAACGTAGTTGATTGTTTGAGTAGCCATGTTGGATTATCTCCATGTTTCCGTCCCCTTGCGGGGATTTGGTTATCTAAAACTAGAGGGTTCAAATCCCTCCTATTGGTATTTCAATAAAATCGTTTCCGTCCCCTTGCGGGGATTTGGTTATCTAAAACACTCAGTAGATTCCATAACATTTCAAACAAAAGGGGGTTTCCGTCCCCTTGCGGGGATTTGGTTATCTAAAACTTTTGCTTTTAGAGCTTAAGTATGCGCCTATCCCAGGAATGTTTCCGTCCCCTTGCGGGGATTTGGTTATCTAAAACGGCAAGAATTGTTAAACTTAATTGCCATAGTTAACAATGAACCATGTTTCCGTCCCCTTGCGGGGATTTGGTTATCTAAAACGGATGGAGCCATAAAACAAACAGGAGGATATAAAATGACTGAGTTTCCGTCCCCTTGCGGGGATTTGGTTATCTAAAACTCAGGTGCAGAGTTGGCCTAACCAAGTACAGATACAAAAGGTTTCCGTCCCCTTGCGGGGATTTGGTTATCTAAAACAACAGAGTCTTGCGCAGGCAAAAGAAAGCGCAAGACGCATTAGCAGTTTCCGTCCCCTTGCGGGGATTTGGTTATCTAAAACGAAAATAACTAAGAATATTAGGGAGATTGATTCTTCCTATGTTTCCGTCCCCTTGCGGGGATTTGGTTATCTAAAACAGTCTTTTTTCTTTCTATTGTAAACATCAATTAGTAGAAAGGTTTCCGTCCCCTTGCGGGGATTTGGTTATCTAAAACTCATGTAGAGGATTGCCTCAAGTCGTTGTTTACGAGAGAGGTTTCCGTCCCCTTGCGGGGATTTGGTTATCTAAAACGGAAGAAGTAGAGATAGCCATTAGATGTGTTTCCTTTCAATTGGTTTCCGTCCCCTTGCGGGGATTTGGTTATCTAAAACACGGAATATCCAAAATGGGAAGGCGAAGAAGAAACGGTGTTTCCGTCCCCTTGCGGGGATTTGGTTATCTAAAACCCTTGATTGTTGTTGTTGTTGTTGTTGCGTGTGGGTCTGCCTCGTTTCCGTCCCCTTGCGGGGATTTGGTTATCTAAAACGAAAACTTTTAGTAAATATCTTGTTGAAAAACAGGGGTTTCCGTCCCCTTGCGGGGATTTGGTTATCTAAAACAAAACATAAATTAGTAGAAAGGAAACAAGAATGAACTTACCAACGTTTCCGTCCCCTTGCGGGGATTTGGTTATCTAAAACGCGAAGACTATGGAGGCAGTTTTGAAGGCGCTTGAAAAGTTTCCGTCCCCTTGCGGGGATTTGGTTATCTAAAACTACGACAGCACACCCCATAAGGGGTATCCAATATGTGAACATGTTTCCGTCCCCTTGCGGGGATTTGGTTATCTAAAACTCGGATTATCTCCCATAAGAATTTCAGATTTACCATCTAGTTTCCGTCCCCTTGCGGGGATTTGGTTATCTAAAACGTGGCTGCTACTGTTATCCAATACATTAAGCAATTCATGCTTCGTTTCCGTCCCCTTGCGGGGATTTGGTTATCTAAAACGTAATAGGGAGAATTAATCTCCCTTATTTTTAGCCTACAGGTTTCCGTCCCCTTGCGGGGATTTGGTTATCTAAAACCTGAGGATAACTCCTCAATCGATTTAGGGTCAGTAGTTTCCGTCCCCTTGCGGGGATTTGGTTATCTAAAACTCTTTTATAGCTTCATTAGAAGAAGAGGAAGATGTTATCTTTGTTTCCGTCCCCTTGCGGGGATTTGGTTATCTAAAACACGCAAGTATGCTGGTATTCTAGCTGATATCAAGTCGCTGGAAGTTTCCGTCCCCTTGCGGGGATTTGGTTATCTAAAACAACAACACCCACGCAGTCTTTACACAAACCAGTCTAATAACGTTTCCGTCCCCTTGCGGGGATTTGGTTATCTAAAACCGTAAATCCGCAGAAGTAATGATTAGCATGTTTGAACAAGGCAAGGTTTCCGTCCCCTTGCGGGGATTTGGTTATCTAAAACAGAGTCGATGAAAAGACCTACAAGATTCTTGAGAAGAAAGGTAGTTTCCGTCCCCTTGCGGGGATTTGGTTATCTAAAACTAATTGAGTACAATACTGGTATAAGAAAATAGAACATCTTAGTTTCCGTCCCCTTGCGGGGATTTGGTTATCTAAAACTGAGTGGTTGAGAGAACTGCTTAAGGCAGGTGTAGTTATCTAGTTTCCGTCCCCTTGCGGGGATTTGGTTATCTAAAACCCTCCTCTAGAGGAGGTCCCAGATAATAAAAATAGGGAGAGATTAATGTTTCCGTCCCCTTGCGGGGATTTGGTTATCTAAAACTATGCAAACGTTCATGTAGGTACATGTAGGTAATAGTAAGTTTCCGTCCCCTTGCGGGGATTTGGTTATCTAAAACCACTCCTTCCACTCCTTCCATTCAACTTTTCATCCAACTTTTCGTTTCCGTCCCCTTGCGGGGATTTGGTTATCTAAAACTTTAATTCTCTAAATAAATGTGGATATTCTACTTTTATTTCTCTGTTTCCGTCCCCTTGCGGGGATTTGGTTATCTAAAACCAAGAATTATCTAAGGTAATGGATGAAGGGGTTGAAGTATTGAAGTTTCCGTCCCCTTGCGGGGATTTGGTTATCTAAAACTAAGAAATTAGTTGCTGGTCGAAAGGGTACTGCCTTGTTTCCGTCCCCTTGCGGGGATTTGGTTATCTAAAACGACTCAAGCGGAACTTTTGGGAAACAATCACTCGTCGGAACGTTTCCGTCCCCTTGCGGGGATTTGGTTATCTAAAACTAGGATAAATATAATAAGATTTATTATCAAGATTATATTTACTAAGTTTCCGTCCCCTTGCGGGGATTTGGTTATCTAAAACCCGTGATGCAGACCTCTTCATGGCATTGTTCAATATGGTTTCCGTCCCCTTGCGGGGATTTGGTTATCTAAAACAGATACCTACCAACTGCTTATTCCCAAGTGAGAGTCATACTCTCACGTTTCCGTCCCCTTGCGGGGATTTGGTTATCTAAAACAGAATATAACAATACATATACCTTATTAGACTATGCGTTTCCGTCCCCTTGCGGGGATTTGGTTATCTAAAACATTCAATCTATCCTCGCTGGCGGTAATGGCAACCGTTGGCCAGAGTTTCCGTCCCCTTGCGGGGATTTGGTTATCTAAAACCCAGCACCAAGCTGGTGACCCTTGATTGGGATTTCCCTAGTTTCCGTCCCCTTGCGGGGATTTGGTTATCTAAAACAATGCAACTGGTTTAAAAGTAATTGACCTAAAGCTAGAAACCGGTTTCCGTCCCCTTGCGGGGATTTGGTTATCTAAAACCTTCTCTGATGTGGTACATATATACTGGGAAACACAAAAAGAAGAGTTTCCGTCCCCTTGCGGGGATTTGGTTATCTAAAACTTCTTCTATTTGTTCTTCAATAGATAATTCCTTTATAGCTAAGTTTCCGTCCCCTTGCGGGGATTTGGTTATCTAAAACCATGTGGGAGGAATGGGAAACCAACCAAGAGTATTGGTTGGAAGGTTTCCGTCCCCTTGCGGGGATTTGGTTATCTAAAACGCGGCCGAGGCATACACGAAAGAGACCGAAAAGGATACAGGGATGGAGTTTCCGTCCCCTTGCGGGGATTTGGTTATCTAAAACGTTGAAAGAAACATACTCTAACCTCCGGGAGTATGTTGTTTCCGTCCCCTTGCGGGGATTTGGTTATCTAAAACACCTTCTGTACTGCTATGTAGTAATGAGGTATCAAAAGGTAAGTTTCCGTCCCCTTGCGGGGATTTGGTTATCTAAAACGAAAACAGGAGGGGGTGCTCACGCAGTACTTCTAACGTTTCCGTCCCCTTGCGGGGATTTGGTTATCTAAAACGTTGATGAAGAAAAACCATTTATATTAACAAAAGAGTATCTGTTTCCGTCCCCTTGCGGGGATTTGGTTATCTAAAACACCCAGATGGTGATTCTGATGGGGATAAGGTTGAGATTGAGATTGAGGTTTCCGTCCCCTTGCGGGGATTTGGTTATCTAAAACGAATGGAGAAAATTAATCGATTGCTACGGGACAGGAGACGTTTCCGTCCCCTTGCGGGGATTTGGTTATCTAAAACAAGGTATTGCCTTTGCCCTCAGACAAACACACAACTACAACGTTTCCGTCCCCTTGCGGGGATTTGGTTATCTAAAACACAAGTTAATAGACTGGTACGGGTCCGGTGATTGGGAACGAAGGGGTTTCCGTCCCCTTGCGGGGATTTGGTTATCTAAAACAGACACAAGTGAGTTAAAGTGGACCCTAGATGAAAAGGATTGTTTCCGTCCCCTTGCGGGGATTTGGTTATCTAAAACGAAGCTGGGAATGGATACCATTTAGCATCCATCATCAGTTTAATGATACCCTCGTTTCCGTCCCCTTGCGGGGATTTGGTTATCTAAAACAAATTGGTGAGGTTAAGTTTAGGAAATCGAGAGATATTGTTTCCGTCCCCTTGCGGGGATTTGGTTATCTAAAACTGAAAAGCAACTCAAGGTTGCTAAGGTTAACCTTGACTTAAGTTTCCGTCCCCTTGCGGGGATTTGGTTATCTAAAACTCCTGAAAACGGTCAGGATGATTGGCAGGCTTACTCCCAATGTTTCCGTCCCCTTGCGGGGATTTGGTTATCTAAAACGGGGAAGAGATTGACCAACACAAACTTTCGTGGGGTAAGGGGTGTTTCCGTCCCCTTGCGGGGATTTGGTTATCTAAAACACGTTCTAGTAAAGATAGACAATTACTACCTAGGATGGGTTTCCGTCCCCTTGCGGGGATTTGGTTATCTAAAACAACATGAAGCAGCCGTAGGGTATCACAAGGCTAAAAAGAAAGGTTTCCGTCCCCTTGCGGGGATTTGGTTATCTAAAACTATTATATGTATAGGTATACCCCCTACCCCTCCCCTAGGCAAGTTTCCGTCCCCTTGCGGGGATTTGGTTATCTAAAACCAACAGACGAAATGATGGCTGCCATGATGCAGAAAATGCAGGCTGAGTTTCCGTCCCCTTGCGGGGATTTGGTTATCTAAAACAAAGAATTGCTACACAGGACTACTTTAGCGTATAAAGCCGTTTCCGTCCCCTTGCGGGGATTTGGTTATCTAAAACATGGTGGATTAATTATGAATCTAACTTTGAGATATTAGAAGGTTTCCGTCCCCTTGCGGGGATTTGGTTATCTAAAACCCTACTGTTGTGGAAACATTATTGTATGCAGTTTTCAAGGTACGTTTCCACGATCGCGCGGAGAAATTACTTAACATAACTTTACTAGCTTGGCAATTGAGAATATGAATTGCGAAAAACTAGCTCATTTAATAATCTAGTCGAATTTTGCGAAAAAGTCAAGGGGCAATTTACTTTTTATCTCAAAGTTCCTCGCAAAAGCTCTGTCTTGCTGATTACTGCTCGTTGCGACAAAGCCAAGTCTTTTTTTACATTCTGTTACAAAAAAAAGCTGGGTATTTCCCAGCCGTGATGAGGTTACAAAATCAAATAATCGGGGGGTTCGTAAGGTGGTGGACTACCGAAAACTTTGGTTTGTTCTTTAGCGGTTTTGTCTAAGGGATAAGCGCGAAGGCTGTCTTCTTCTAGGTTCAAAACTTTTAACCAGCGTTTTTCTAGAAGTTTCTCTAGGGTATCGCCAGATATGGGACACTCGAAGACAGAATATTGTACTCGCTGACAGCGTTGTTCGATGAGTTTTGCTAATTTTTGGCGACGTTTGTCGTTACTCACGTCGTAGCAAACTAGCCATAGTTGGGTCATGAATTTTCGTTTTTAATGATTAATGATTTTTAGGTGACAACCACAAGGGTTGTGCTTTGGTTTCGATCTATCTAAAGAAGTGGGAGTTGGTGTTATTTGAGAAGAAAGGCTTCGTAATCTAACGTTGATTCAATGAAACAGCGTCCTAAGCTACGTGCTTGTTCGAGTATGATTTGACTGTAAGTTAAACGCCGCTTTTGGGGTGGGTAAAGGACGGTTTGACGTAGTTGTTGTTCGAGTTTGGCGAGGAAGAGTTTTTTGGCGACTAAGCCTAGCCAAATACCTGTGCCGTCGGGTGAGGGTTCAAAATCGAGAGGATCTAAGATATCAGCCTCGATGATGGAGATTACGGCTCGATCGACGATCGCGGGACGAAATTCTTCCATTAAGTCTAATACCAAGTTGGGTCGATAAGGTTCGACGGCGTGGAAAAAGCCTAAATACGGATCGAGTCCGGCTTGGATGCTGGCGGCGAATATTCGTGCGAGTAAAACGCCGTAACCCCAACTGAGTAAGGCGTTGATGGGATCGAGGGGTGGGCGGCGATTGCGTCCGGAAAAGTTCCATTTCGGGGGGAAGTAGTGACGCAAGGCTTGATAGTAGGTGCGGGCGCAAATGCCTTCTATGCCCATCATTTCGGCTCGATTGAGGGGGGTGGAACAATCGTGGAGTCGCAGCATATATGCGCCGATACAGTCGATGGCTTCGCTGAGTTGGGTAATTCTGCCTTGGGTGGCGCGGTTGCGTCGCTGAAGGAGCGATCGCTGATTGCGAATTTTGCCTAAAACTAATTTTTGGGCTAATGCCATGCCGAAGGTGGTGTCGAGAATGCGGTATTGGGCGATGCGAATGGTAGGATTGGTTTGAAAGTTTCCCTGAAGTCGTCCGCGAAAACGACCGTCTTGCCGGAGAAAGATGGTTTCGATGCCGCGATCGAGCAGTTGGGCGATCGCGTTGTCGGTAAGCTGTACTCCGGGAAGCGCTACTACCAGTTCGACTTCTGCAATCCGACAAGTATGAGTAGTTTCTTTTTTGCCAATTAAAAAAGAATGGTTGCGATAACGTACTACGGTTCCTGGTTCGGTTAAGTACAAGGTAGTCACAAGTATGATTTCAAGTTGAATATCTTCTATTTTGCGCGAACAGTAGAAGTTGCCTTTTCTACACGACCTTTAGAATTGAGATATGATTTCTAAGTAGAGTTGAATAATGATGCCACTTTCTGTAGCTAAACAGCTTGTACGCTATCGCAATTTGTTGATTGCTTTGGTGAATGCGGGAATTACTTGGATTCTCTTGATTATCGCTCCTTTGGGATTGTTTACGGTGATTGTTTGCACGGCTGGGGTTTTTCTCAGTAGTCTGGTTTTGGGAACGATCGGCGATTTGGCTGTGTTTTCTTTATTAAAACGTAGTGGTTGGCAAGTTACAGGATCGCGGTGGGATGGAGAATCTGTTGCTGAAGGTTTTGATTCGTTGGTTTCAGAAAGCGAGATCCGCTTTAGTAGTGAAAGACGGCGACAGTTACCGGAAGATTAAAGCCAATTGCCAATCCTAGGGTCCCCAATCCTACTACCAAAATAGTTCGGGAAACCGCACTAAGAAAATAGTTGCAATTTGCACTGGAATTTCGTTACATTAGCACTCGGAAGGCGAGAGTGCTAACTGCTGAAAATTAAGTAAGCGATGTGTAGCGCTCGAAGCAATTCCGAGAATTTTGCCATTTTCAGCTAATGAAGTTAAGCAAACGGAGGATTTTGCATGGCAGCAGTATCATTAAGCGTATCTACAGTAAAACCGTTAGGCGATCGCGTATTCGTTAAAGTTAGCCCTAGCGAGGAAAAGACTTCCGGTGGTATTTTATTACCTGACACCGCGAAAGAAAAGCCCCAAATTGGCGAAGTAGTTTCCGTTGGTTCGGGTAAAATCAGCGAAAAAGGCGATCGCAGCCCGATGGAAGTTAAAGTAGGAGACAAAGTTCTCTACTCGAAATACGCTGGAACTGATATTAAACTCGGCGGCGATGATTATGTATTGTTATCTGAAAAAGATATCCTCGCCACAGTTTCCTAGTTAACTAGAAATTACTCAGGACTTACCTAAGAGACGAACGTAAAGGATTTTCTCCCAAAACTTTACCGTGCGTAAGTCCTATTTCTGTTCGCTGATAAGCAAACATTTACTTTCATTCTCTCCACCAAGAGCAATTATGGCAAAAACAATCATTTACAACGAACAAGCCCGTCGCGCTTTAGAAAAAGGGATTGACATTTTAGCGGAAGCTGTTGCTGTCACCCTTGGACCGAAAGGACGTAACGTAGTTCTAGAGAAGAAATTCGGCGCACCGCAAATTGTTAACGACGGTGTCACGATCGCTAAAGAGATCGAACTCGAAGACCACATTGAAAATACAGGTGTATCTTTAATTCGTCAAGCAGCTTCTAAAACCAATGATGTTGCTGGTGATGGAACCACCACAGCGACAGTTTTAGCCCATGCAATGGTGAAAGAAGGCTTGCGTAACGTTGCCGCAGGTGCAAATCCGATCGCTGTGAAGCGTGGTATCGACAAAGCAACCGAATTTTTGGTTGGCAAAATTGCTGACCATGCCAAACAGATTACCGATTCCAAAGCGATCGCGCAAGTAGGAACTATCTCCGCAGGAAACGACTCCGAAGTTGGCGAAATGATCGCTAACGCAATGGATAAAGTGGGTAAAGAAGGTGTCATCTCCCTCGAAGAAGGAAAATCGATGACTACCGAGTTAGAAATTACCGAAGGGATGCGCTTTGACAAAGGCTACATTTCCCCCTACTTCGTCACCGACACCGAACGCATGGAAGCTGTCTTTGACGAACCTTATATCTTAATTACCGACAAAAAGATTACCTTAGTTCAAGACTTAGTACCAGTTTTAGAACAAGTTGCGCGCGCTGGGAAAGGCTTGGTAATCATTGCTGAGGATATCGAAAAAGAAGCCTTAGCTACCTTAGTTGTCAACCGTTTGCGTGGTGTTTTAAACGTCGCTGCGGTAAAAGCACCCGGATTTGGCGATCGCCGCAAACAAATGCTCGAAGATATCGCTGTTTTAACAGGCGGTAGCGTAATTAGCGAAGATGCAGGTGTGAAACTCGAATCTGCCAAACTCGAACAGTTGGGTAAAGCGCGTCGCATCACGATGACCAAAGACAATACTACCATCGTCGCTGAGGGCAACGAAAAAGAAGTTAAAGCCCGTTGCGAAGTTATTCGTCGTCAGATGGAAGAAACCGACTCTTCTTACGACAGAGAGAAATTGCAAGAACGTTTAGCGAAACTCTCCGGTGGTGTTGCGGTAATCAAAGTTGGTGCAGCTACAGAAACCGAAATGAAAGACCGCAAATTGCGCTTAGAAGACGCAATTAACGCCACTAAAGCCGCAGTTGAAGAAGGAATCGTCCCCGGAGGCGGAACCACTTTAGCGCACCTCGTACCGGATTTAGAAGAGTGGGCGAAAGCTAACTTAACTGGAGAAGCACTCACAGGTGCAACGATTGTTACTCGCGCATTGGCTGCACCGTTAAAGCGGATTGCTGAAAACGCCGGACAAAATGGCGCAGTAATTGCGGAAAGAATCAAAGAAAAAGACTTCAGCGTTGGTTTCGATGCTTCTAACGGTGAGTTCGTCGATATGTTCGATGCAGGTATTGTTGACCCTGCGAAAGTAACTCGTTCCGCATTACAAAACGCTGCTAGTATTGCGGGAATGGTCTTAACCACCGAATGTATTGTTGTGGATAAGCCTGAGAAAGAAAGCGGTGCTGGTGGTGGTGCTGGCGATTTCGAT
Source organism: Oscillatoria salina IIICB1 (assembly GCF_020144665.1). NCBI lineage: Bacteria > Bacillati > Cyanobacteriota > Cyanophyceae > Oscillatoriales > Oscillatoriaceae > Oscillatoria > Oscillatoria salina. The sequence continues at coordinate 45,299 of NZ_JAAHBQ010000049.1, forward strand.
TACTAAGCAAAATGTCAGGGCAATCCTTCTGTGGTTGCCCTTCCTAGAATACAGTACCTCCTAGAAAAAATGAGTGAGAAGCGATCGCGGTTTGGGAAAATGAGCAACGCGATCGCTTTTATTTTTTCTCCGTCTCATCCTCAACGTAATACCATTACAGACCTGTAGAGACGTTGCATGTTAGTCTCTACACAATTTTATGTAGTACAGCCAAAGCAAATTAGGATAACGAAGTGTAGTGGAAGCATCTGAGACTGCTATTTTTTTGCTTCGAGAACAGCTACCATGATCTAGGATCGACTAGCAGGGGAAAATAGGTGAAAAACTATGCCACGTACTCAACGCAATGACAACTTCATCGACAAAAGCTTTACCGTGATGGCAGACTTGATTCTCAAGTTGTTACCGACTAACCAAAAATCAAAAGAAGCTTTTGCTTACTATCGCGATGGTATGGCTGCACAAGCTGATGGAGAATACGCAGAAGCTTTGGAAAACTACTTTGAAGCACTCGAACTCGAAGAAGATGCTAACGATCGCAGCTACATTCTCTACAATATCGGACTGATCAAGCAAAGTAACGGCGAGCTTGAAGAAGCTTTAGATTACTATCACCAAGCAATCGAACTCAACCCTCGTCTTCCCCAAGCCCTTAACAATATCGCCGTACTTTATCATCATCAAGGGGAGAAAGCCAAAGCTGCCGGAGATAACGAAACTGCGGAAGGTTGTTACGACAACGCAGCAGAATACTGGAAACAAGCCATTCGTCTCGCACCCAATAACTATATTGAAGCCCAAAACTGGCTCAAGATCACCGGGCGATCGGAAATGGATGTTTTCTTCTAAAAAGTTTGCCAATTAATTACAAAATAATCAACGATGATTGACCTCAAACAAGTTAGAAAAGTTGCTCATTTAGCCCGTTTGAAATTAACTGCTGAAGAAGAAGAAAAATTTACTACTCAACTGAGTGCTATTTTGGAATATTTCGAGCAGTTAAGCGAACTAAATACAGAAGATGTACCACCAACAACCAGAGCGATCGAAGTTAGTAATATTACTCGTCCAGATGAATTAGAACCTTTTCGCGATCGCCAAGCTTTACTCCAACAAGCACCCGCACAAGAAGATGACTTTTTGTCCGTACCACAAATCCTCAATACTGACGAAGAATAACTCTTGTTAAAAGTGCTTTAGCTCAGTTCGTAGTGAGCGCTTTAGCGCTCAACTAATTAATTTTCGGAAAAACTAACCCAAAAATGAATCGTCGAAAGACTTTACTAGTATTTAGACAACCAAAAACGAGATACAATTGAAGCAGTTCGTAGTGAGCGCTTTAGCGCTCAACTAATTAATTTTCGGAAAAACTAACCCAAAAATGAATCGTCGAAGGACTTTACTAGTATTTAGACAACCAAAAACGAGATACAATTGAAGCAGTTCGTAGTGAGCGCTTTAGCGCTCAACTAATTAATTTTCGGAAAAACTAACTCAAAAATGAATCGTCGAAAGACTTTACTAGTATTTAGACAACCAAGAACGAGGTACGATTGAAGCTTGTTTCGGATTATTATCTGGTAAAGTATACCAATATGCCCAAGCAATTAAAACAGCTTGAAAAGGCAGCCTGACAGCTTGAAACCAGGGAGAATCTGGTATACCATCAAGGTGAATATGATTAATAGCCATGTTAAGATTAGCTGGAAAAACTGCAATGAATAAAGCTATTAACGACCAAGCAGTAGTACGACTAGCCGGTGGTATTAGTAACCCGAAAAAAGCCAAAATTTCCAAAGCACCACTGATATAGACGATCGCTGCGGGCTGCGGAAGAATATCTGGTACAATTTTGATAAATGGTTCTGGGACAAGAAAGTGCAAACTCCCCGCAACTAACATACAGACAGCAAGAACAACTCGAAGAATTTCTTTACTTTTCTGAATTTGGTTCATGCTTATTTCCCTACTAACTAAACATTACATTAACCAAGAAATTTTCCCTCAAACTAAACTAAACTATCGACTAACTAAAGATAGATAATCCTATTGGCGATCGGGATTTGAGGGCGATTTAGCTCTCACCTAGATTTTCCCCCGTCAGTGTAGTGCAAGAGCAAACAAGGCAAAGCCTTAGCAAACTGACAAGCTCGCTACCAAGATACTTTGAATAATTGGTAGGATATCTAGTATGATGAGAACTTAAGAGGTTTTTGACAGTTTTTAGTTAGAAAAAATCCTGAAGATCCTGTCTAGATAAATTAAAAGGAGCGGGAGGTATGCCACTACGAGACGAACCTTTGGAATGGGATTTTAATGCCAAGGTTAAATTTTTTCCGATTTATTATCAAGGAGTAGTAGTAGGATTTTTTAACCCAGAGTATGCAGGGCGAATAGTCAAGATTTTAAATGAAGATGAAAATTTACGCAAAGCACTGAAAAATGCTTGTCTTGACTTGCTCAAGGAACAAGGGGGAGATAGCAGTGAACTTGAGGGGTTGATGAAAAAATACATTTCTGGTACAAAACGACCCCAGTACGGGACAAAAGCGATCGCGTTTTTATTACGGGAACGACAAGCAGAACTCGATATTAGCGATCGCGAGTTTGCTCGCTTCTGTGACTCTTATCGTTTATCTTGGGAAAATTTGCAAAATATCTATGCTGGTAAAGCAATTGAAGATAGTCTGATTATACCCCTCTCCCGCATTTTGGGGAAATCTCCAGGTGAGGTGATCGCCGTGCGCGACGGTTCGCCGAAAAAAAGATAAAATTCTCAGCAGTTCATCCTCGGCGGGAACTAATACAATTAGAAAAGACGACATTAACTTTAGCAATTCTTACTTGAGGGTGGGAAGCTGCTGAATCTTACCAAAAAAAATGGGTTTAAAGCCTCGCTGTTCTACGGCGACTTTGATTGAAAAGAAACTAGAAAGTTAGTACAATAGTTGATA
>NZ_JAAHBQ010000050.1 GCF_020144665.1 Oscillatoria salina IIICB1
AGCGAATAATCAAACACCTTGAATTAATCTGCTTTAAAACTCCAAAATTTCAGAAACGAAGTCTATCAACTTTTAGGGCTTGCCAAAGATAGCACTTTTAAATTAATGGATACGGTTTTAGTCACCAGAAATTTCTATTCCTTTACTGAATTATCCTTCATACTAGAGTGTACAGTATGAGTTTTTAGTCTATAGCAGAGAACGAGTTGGCTCAAGACATCCTTATTTTCGGAAAACCTTGTTAGCATAGACTTTGATCGCTGTTTACTGTTCACTGTTCACTGTTCACTGCTATAAACTCGAGCAATGCTGTAAAGCATTAATAGTGGTTTGCCACGACCCGTCTGGGATCAGTTGCCTATCAGCACCTCGGCAAGCCCGATGAAGAGCGGTATTCCCACGGCGATCGCAACCGGCGTGCCGACGGCTGTAGACGCGCCGATGTAGGCGGAGGGATTAGCCGACGGGATACCGGCTCGTAAAGTGGGCGGCCCGGAGATGTCTGAACTGGAGGCAGCAATGACAGCCAGGAGTGCGACACCGCCAGGACTGAAGCCCGTGGCATAGTGGGCAATCATGCCAAGACCGAAGGCGATAAACCCATGCAGCAGGGGTGCCACTAAGGCATATAGGGCGTACCACTGGGCAACCTTGCGCAGCTCGCCAATCCTTGACCAGGCCTCCATACCCATTACCAGCATCAGTATTGAAAGCAGACCGCGGAAGAGGAGATTGTAAAAGTCTTCATAGACACTTTCCGGCTGGGTTAGCAGACCTAGAGCGAGGCCGAGTAGCAGTGCCGATAGGGCAGATCCTTCGAGACTTTCTTTCACGATGGGCCATATTTTGACCCGCTTGGCCTGCTTTCTGGGATACCCACTTGCGGTAATGCGCTGCTGGCTGCGATACTCCTGCCTGGTGGTGGGATACTCCGGCTTGCTGGCATACTCACCTGCGGCAACGGGCTGCTTGCTGAGATTCTCCTGCTTGCTAAGATCCTTGTCTTCGGTAGCGCGCTTCTTGCTGGTATAAATGCTGGCCACGACGATCGCCGTCACGAGCGCTGGGATGTCCATGAAGGGATAGAGTGCGCCAGCCCAGGGTTCGTAGTAGATTTCTTGCGCTTCCAGTACCGTTATGCCGGCGGCGAGGGTAGAGCCACTCACGGCACCGAATAAGCCCGCAGTCGCAAGGGCATCCACGGTTCTGATGCCTGGTAGCTTCGCCAAAGTGTAGCGCCCGATGAACACGATCAGCATCCCCGTTACCACCGCGAACAGCGCGGGCAACAGCATCTCTACTATATTGGAATTGCGGATCGCAATGCCGCCGCTCAGGCCGACTTTGATGAGCAGCATGAAGACGATGAACTTATAGATCGCATCTGGAATTTCCAGTTTGCTACCGAGGGCGGCAATGACCATACCACCAATCAGAAAGCCGAGTGTCGGGGACTGCAACTGCGCCCCGAATTTCGTCAAGAAATCGGACAAAAATTCCACTTTACCTCCCATAGATCAAGATCTATTAAGATCCGAATCTCTATATACTTAAGTCTATGCGCTTAAGTTTATCTTAAAATTCGCACCAATTTGCGATCGCTCTACATGGAAATGTCAAATTCAGATCATAAGTTTTCCTTTTAATTTAAGAAAACCTGCATATTTTTGGTTAATGTAAATGGCGATCGCAGAATTTTCTCTATACGTTGTTGTCATTAAGAAGGGCTTTCTCTAATGGCACTTCCCAAATTGCGTTGGATGGCGCTAATCGCAGTCGGCTTGGGGGTCATTAATTTGTCTCCAGAGTCAACTGCTGTACCAGATGCCTCTATTTGTACTTGGCAATGAGATTGTCGATGACGGTATGGGGTCTGATGTTGAATGGTGGTCATAGCACCAAAAAGATAAGTGTTTTTTATAAAATGCTTCGGTTAATCTGAGTCAATCTTTCTCAACAGAGGGTAGTGGATTTGCCGATCTTTGGCATAATCTTAAACATATGGTTCAAGGCAAAACCATAGAGTCTAGCCTTGAATTGTCCCAACAGAACGGATCAAGAGGTAACACAAATGACCCAGAAAGCCAGTAAGCTCGTCATCGTCACGGAAAAGGTGCTGCTGAAAAAGGTCGCCAAGATCATCGACGAAGCCGGGGCTACCGGTTATACGGTGGTTGCCGCTGGCGGTAAAGGCAGTCGCGGCGTGCGCTCGTCAGGACAACCCAGCGTTGGCGACACCTTCTCGAATGTAAAGTTCGAGGTACTCACCCCCAATCGGGATATGGCTGTGAAGATTTCCGATGAGGTCGCAGCGGAGTTTTTCGACGATTATTCGGGCATCAGCTATATTTGTGATGTGATGGAGGTACTGCACGCGCACACTTTCTGACTCAAAACCCCAGTAATTCTCATTTTGGCAAGAAACTGTTCAAGCACTGGGAATCTCGGTATTGTAATGACATCTGAGAGCTCCAAGAGAGCTAGAGCGGTTGCAAGAACGGGGTTTGTTTGACACCATCATCGGTTCGTTTCGCCAGCGTTTGTCGTCGCTACCGGACAAACGCACTGGCAAAAATACTCGCCACGGGATGGAGGATGCCGCTTTTTTATGTTATTTTGAAATAAAATTACTACTGACAAATATTTCTACCTTAGTCAAAGCGATTTTTCGGCTTCGGTAGAAGCTAGCTTCTTTGTCTTGATTGAAATTGTGACAATTTTATGCTAATTATGAAACTTTGTGTCAAAGCCGATCGCCAAAATTATCAATCGAGCGATCGTGATATTTTATGATTATTGTTAAAAAAGTTCAAGGAAAAGGAAGAGGTATTTTTACTACCCAATTTATTCCTCCGGGAACCTTACTTGAAGTTGCTCCTGTCAGCATCATTCCAGCCGAGCAACAAGCCGCTCTAAGAGGGACAGAACTCTTTAAGTATAGTTTTGTGCAACCTGTTGAATATTCCCAAAGCAAGCAGGTAAAAGGATACCTTGTCTTTGGTTTAGCTTCATTATGTAACCATGAGGAAAATCCTAATTCTCGTGTGAATTGGATCGAGGATGAAGTGGGAATGTGGTCGTATTTAATTGCTCAAAGGGAAATTCAGCCTGGAGAAGAAGTTACTTTGTTTTATACTAATATTGATGAGTATTGCGATATAAATTGTCATCAATCTAACCGGGAATAGTTAAGCAATAATCAAGCTTTAGGTGTAGCTAAGGAAAATAACTGAGTCAATGAGCTTTACCAAAAAAAACATTGTTTTAGAGCAGGAGTACAAGAAATTAGGATTAAAAGTTTTCTTGTCTCCTCTGGAAAATAAACAAATAGATTATCTCATACGCCTAGCTCAAGATCCTAATTTAGTTGATTTAATGGGAATAAATCTGGCAATTCAACCAGGTGATATCGAAGGATTTATACAGACAATTTCAGCTTACAGTTTTCCTTACTCTCGGAAAAGTAAACCTTTAATATATGGAGTTTATTTTAACGTAGAAAATTTACCGATTGGCTATGGTGTACTTAAGGGTTTTAACCAAGATTTACTAACTGCTGAAGTTGGTATTGCTATTCTCGATAATACTTATAGAAATAGAGGTTATGGAAGATTAGTTCTCAATCGGCTAGTTGCTTATGCTTTTCAGGAATTAGGGATGCAGAAAATTGGTGCTGCCATTTTATCTTCCAATATGAAATCAATTAATATGTGTAAAAAGAGCGGATTTATTGTGCAAAAAAATGAGCTTTGGAAGATGCCTAATGGAGAGTTAGTAAGTATGGTTTTGCTAGAACTACAAGCAGAAGATTTCATAGTATTATCTGCGTAACTTTTTCGCAGGGAAAGAGAAAATAAAGTAGTAAAATATGCAAAATATAAGTGCTAAAAATTTAGCAATTGGCTCTCTGGTATTGAGCTTAATAGCTTATGCTTTCGTCCCCATATTGATTCGCTGGTCTGAAGTTGAAATTAGTCCAGAAGCAACAATTTTTAACCGTTATTGGATTGCGGCTTTGATTTTAGCGTGTTGGCAATTTTTGCAGATAATCCGCAACTTCGATCTTTTCCCATTTGTAAGTTGTCGAAGTATTGATTTACAGTTTTTTCAGGATCTTTCTGCTCGACAAGCAACGATCTTGGAAGCAGATATTACTGAAAATAGTAAGCATCTCTATTTGACCTGGGGAACTACTATTTTGGCTTATGCGATTGCACCAGTGTTCTGGGCTTGGTCGCTTACTGAAACTAGTGTAGCTAATTCTGCCTTGATTCACAGCCTTACACCATTATTTACCACAGTGGGAAGTTGGTTGGTGTTTAAAACCCAGTTTGAACGTCAATTTTGGTTAGGAACTCTCATCGCAGTAGGAGGAGCAACTGTCCTTGGTTTTAATGACTTTCAACTAGATTTTCACAGAATTAAAGGTGATATTTTAGCCTTAACTTCAGCTATATTTTTCGCCATCGGTTTGATGGCGACAGAACGCTTACAAACCCAAGCCAATACAATGCAAATGGTGTTTTGGTTTTCTTTAGCTGGAGCAGTTGTCATGCTATTGATTACATGTATGTTAGGTGAACCTGTATTCCCTGTTTCCTTTCAAGGGTGGTTAGCAGTATTTACGTTAGCGATCGTCGGTCAACTTTTAGCTGTAGGCTTTGTCACATATAGTCTCAGTCAACTATCAGCAAGTTTAGTAGCTTTAGTATTTTTGCTAGATCCAGTGCTGACAGCGATCGCTGCTTGGTTTGCCTTTGAGGAAACTTTGAATCTCTCGAATGCAATCTCCTTTGCGATCGTTTTGTTGGGCGTTTATCTAGGTTTGACAGCAAAGCAGTAATCAAAATAGTTACTACAGTGATATATCAACATGAATGACTATATTTGACTATATTTTTATTTAAAGTTTACGATACTCCCACTCTGTAATCTTTGATTGCAGAGTGGGCTTCTCGCTAGTTTAAGCTAAAGTTTTTACTACCAATCTTACTCAGCGATCGCCACAGAAACGATTCCTCGATTTTCTAGCACCGAGGCTACTCGTAAAATCAAAGCTTCGTTATAAGGTGCAGCAATAATTTGCACCCCCAACGGCAGGTTATTCGCACAACGCACCGGAACCGATAAAACAGGTAAACCAACAAAGGAAAGAGGTTGAGTAAAACGCCCTAAATTAGGACGGACGAGAATTTCTTCGCCAGCAATAACCATCTTTTCTTGTCCCAAAGGTGGAGCCGCGCAGGGAGTCGTAGGTGCGAGAATAATATCTACCTTTTGGAAAATTTCCCGCAGACGCGACCGATACCAATTACGAAAACGTTGAGATTGAACGTACCAAGTAGCAGGAATCATCGCACCTGCAATAAAGCGATCGCGTGTCGCCGGATCGAAATCACTAGGGCGATTTCGCAAGTTATTTAAATGCAAATTCGCTCCTTCTACCGCCGTAATCAGGTAAGCGGCGGCTCTCGCACGATGAGATTCTGGTAAATTAATCCGACTTTTTGCCCCTAAAGTCGCCGCAACTTGTTCAACTGCCTCCCAAGCTTCCGGTTCGATCCCTTCAGTAAAATACCCATCTGCGACAGCAATCCGCAATCCTTTAATCCCAAAATCTAATTGAGGTAAACAAGGTTCGGGAGGATGGCGAGAGACAATCGGATCGCGATTATCTTCCCCTTGCAGAAAATCAAAAGTTGTCGCAATATCTCTTACTGAACGAGCAAACGAACCAATATGGTCTAAACTACTGGAAAACAACACCGTACCTGCCCGCGAAAGACGACCATAAGTGGGTTTAAAGCCATAAACACCACAAAGTGCCGCCGGAACGCGAATCGAGCCATTCGTATCTGAACCCAAAGTTAACGGTACTAAGCCTGCGGCTACGGCTGCGGCTGAACCACCAGAGGAACCGCCTGCAATTCGTGTCGCATCGTGAGGGTTAGGAGTAGCACCATAATGGCTATTTTCCGTCACAAAGCCATAAGCATACTCATCCATATTCAAAGTACCGATCAGCACTGCCCCCGCCCGCTTCAAACGAGCAACAGCAGTAGCATCCATTGTCGCCGGAGAATTTTCTGCATTGATTTTTGAGCCAGCAAGAGTGGTTAAACCAGCAACATCGAAGAGATTTTTCACTGCAAAAGGAACCCCAGCCAACGAACCAGGGTAATTACCTTGGGCAAGTGCCCGATCGATTTTCTCAGCATCAGCGATCGCTTGTTCGGGAAGAGTTGCTGTGAAGCAGTTCATCGCTTCATTTTTGGCAGCAATTCTCTCTAAGGTAGCGCCAACTACGTTTCTGGCAGTAATTTTCCGACTGCGAATCGCCATCGCGATCGATACAGCATCGGCTGAAAGTAAGTCCAAGTTCATAACGCAATTTTTTTCTTCAATCTAGATGAGAGTAGTTGCGATCTCAGGCGCAGGTAAGAATTTTTTCGGGGACTTTATTTATTTAATCCGCCATTTGTTGTAGTTGGGCAAAGATTTCCATCGACCTGTTTTTAGGATGATACTCACCGATTTTAACCTTTCCTGGTTGTAAACGCCGTCGATTCGCTTTTCCGTTAATTTTTTCTGGTGCTCAACTCTCGCCGAACTCCTGTCGAAGTGGTGCAACTTTGCCCTTGAAGGGCAAGGTTTGACCACACCATTTTTTGATAATGTACAGAAGTTGCACGCAAAGTCTCTACCGCGAAGAAATTTTATGGCATCTAAGGAAAAAGATTTAGCCTCAACTTCTAGCTCTACTTCTGTTCCAGAAAAACCACAACAGCGAGAAAATGTCAATGACACTGAGGTAAATAAGAGTAAATCGAAATTAACTAAGCAAATTTGGGAAAATGTCCAAGTTATCGCGATCGCGTTGAGTTTAGCCTTATTAATTCGTTTTTTTGTCGCTGAACCACGCTATATTCCTTCTGATTCGATGCTACCAACTTTGGCGATCGGCGATCGCTTGGTGGTCGAAAAAGTCTCCTACTATTTTCACCCACCTCACCGAGGCGATATCATTGTCTTTGAGCCGCCTCAGCAGTTAATTGTCCAAGGCTATGAACAAGACCAAGCTTTTATCAAACGGGTAATTGGCGAACCCGGTCATACTGTAGAAGTCCGAGATGGGATCGTTTATCTCGACGATCTTCCTCTCCAAGAAGATTACATCGCTGAACCTCCACGTTATCAATTAGAAAAAATCTCTGTGCCTCCTGGCAACCTTTTTGTTATGGGAGACAATCGTAATAATAGCAATGATTCTCATGTTTGGGGCTTCCTCCCCCAAAATAATCTTATCGGTCGCGCAATTTTCCGCTTTTTCCCCTTCTCTCGCATTGGTGGGGTTTAACAGTGAACAGTTAACTGTTAACAGTGACCAGTTAACAGTTAACTGTTATCTTATCAGTTTGTCTCTTCCCAGTCCCCAGTCTCCAGTCCCCAGTCTCCAGTCCCCAATCACCAGTCCCCAGTCCCCAGTCCCCAGTCCCCAGTCCCCAATCCCCAGTCCCCAGTCCCCAGTCCCCAGTCCCCAATCCCCTAAAACTGCAAATAGTGCATTAAATGGGAAATCAACTGACTGCTGAGGGAAAGACGATGCTGTAAATCAGCCAAATTGCGGTAATTACCGTGAGCGAGACGATTTTCGACAATAATTTGTGCGATCGCTGGTTCGATAACTGGGATTTTTGCTAATTCTTCTACCGAAGCTGTATTCGGATTAAACCTTTTTGGGGTTGACAAACCATCTATATTATAGTAAGCAAAATAGAGAATTGGTTCTAAAGGTTGAAGACGAAGAGGAGGGATACTCAGAGCAGCAGCCAAATCTTCAATACAGAGAAACTGGACGCCCAAACCTGAAAGTTCAACCAGCGATCGCGCTTGACGAATAGAAATTCCCGGTAGCCGCAGCCAATCATCAACACCAGCTTGATTGACATCAATTTTAATCCCCAACTCCGCCGCCACCGCCACTTCCGCCATCGATTGGAAGCGATAATAAGGATCGTTAGCGATCCGAGCGCGAATCGCCAACCGTTGCGGATTAATTTGCTGACCTTTAGCAGCCAACCAATCAGAAAGACCCATAAAAACTAAGCAATACGGTCGAGTAACTGACGACGCTTTTGTTCAAACTCATACTCAGACATTAGCCCTTCCTGACGCAAGCGGTCTAACTCCCGAAGAGAATCAGCGATCGCGCTCACTTGATAAGGGTCAACCGAAACCGAAGCCAAATCGCCTCCTGACGACATCGATAGCAAACCCACATTAAACCTACGATTAAACTCTTCGCCATCCTGCGCTAAATACCACACAGCTTCAATTGCACAAGCAATCCGAGGAATTGGCGTAGCCCACAAAAGTAAATACACCAGACCCCAAAGAGGCTGACCGAGATAAAGCTTGTGTAATCCCGCCAAAGGCGTTACCGTTCCCACCAAAGCAAGAATTATTGCTACTCTCCGACTTTTCGGCTTGTTGAAAAGGTTATCAATCACCGGGACTAAAGGTGCTATAACACCACCAAAACAACAGTTTCTTTCTTTCTTTATGATATTGACTTACTTCGAGCAAGGGAATTTTTTCTCCACTGTTGACATCCTCTTTTTTAATCCTAAAGCGCAAACACCTTGACTTCCCGATACGGAAAACCGTATTTTACGGCAACTTTCGACTACTCTAGAATGAGATCGAGTGTTTCCGTGGTAGGTGGATAGTCATGGGATTTTTTGACTCGGAAGTAGTTCAGCAAGAAGCCAAGCAATTATTTGAAGATTATCAATCCCTTATGAAACTAGGGGGCGATTACGGCAAATTCGATCGCGAAGGAAAAAAAATTTACATCCAGCAAATGGAAGAAATGATGGAGCGCTACCGCATTTTTATGAAGCGGTTCGAGCTTTCAGATGATTTTATGGCACAAATGACCGTACAACAACTTAAAACTCAACTAAGTCAATTTGGCATTACTCCTCAGCAAATGTTCGCTCAAATGAATATAACCTTAGAGCGTATGAAAGCTGAATTAGAAAAGCAAAATTAAAATATTGGCGATCGCGGATTGGCGACTAGGCACTGGGAAGACTTGGACGGATTAGTAAACAACCTCGCCGATTAGGGTCGAGGCTTTCAGTAACCCTGAAGTTATCGCACAAGACAACAACTGCGAGCATCCAGGCTGGTTGAAAGAGCAGCCCCAAAGCCCAATTACTAATATCGAACCCCTTATTTTCAACTCCTATCCCTCTCCGCCCTTGAAGGGCAAGGCTTCTCGGAGCTTTTTAGTGAATAAACTAATTCATGCGCCTACGTGCTAACTAATAACGAACATCATTGGTCGCCAGCGACCAATGACCGACGACCAATCAAAGCTAAGTTTTAGGGACGAGGGAACTTAGAAGGAGAAGGGAAGTATTTGACAGGTTCATTTTTGAGCGCCTCACTCATAAATTGCCGCCAGATGGGAGCCGCGTGTCCGCCACCAGTCACCCCAGCACCTAAAGGTCTGTAATTATCATTACCGATCCAAACTGCCGTAGAAAGCTGGGGAACGTAACCTACAAACCAAACATCACGCTCAGAAGAAGTAGTACCTGTTTTACCAGCAGCCGGACGACCAATATTGGCATTTTTACCTGTACCGCCAGCAATTACTCCTTTTAAAACCGTAGTTAGAGAAGCAGTAGCCCAAGGATCTAAAACCAATTTAGGTCTAGGGGTATTGTCAAGCAAAATATTGCCGTTACTGTCAGTGACGCGCACGATCACTGTAGGATCGGAATGCCAGCCATTGCTAGCAAAAGTAGCATAAGATCCCGCCATTTCTAGAGGAGTTACACCAATAGCACCCAAAGGTAAAGAAACCACAGGTTCCAGAGGACTCTTAATGCCTAAAATTCGACAAACTTCGATAACTTTATCAAGTCCCACAGCCCTACCAATTTTCACAGCCGGAACGTTACGAGATTGAATTAAAGCAGTGCTGATACTCATCGGTCCTGCGTAACCACCACCATAGTTTTTCGGACTGTAGTAACCAGAACCATCGCGATAGCTAACCGGAGTATCGTTGACTGTCGAATAAGGGCTATATTTACCGGAAGCAAAAGCAGCATAATAAACAAAAGATTTAAAAGCAGATCCCGGTTGACGACGAGACTGTACCGCGCGGTTAAACTGACTTTTTTCGTAATCTACCCCACCAACAAGAGCTTTGACAAAGTGAGTGCGCGGATCGACAGCTACTAACGCTACTTGGTCAGCATAAACACCGTAGCGACGTAGATTGCGGTGTCCTCGCTGGACAATTTCTTCCGCCTTCTGTTGAAAATAATAATCTACCGTAGTTTGGACGCGCATACCACCTTTGAGTACCGCATCGCGTCCGAAGCGATCGTTTAATTCGGAAATAACTGCTTCGGTAATGTAAGGCAGTTTACTGGTGCGCCATGCGGTCGGTTTACCTACTAATAGAGGTGCTTCGCGGGCGGTTTTCGCTTCCTCTGAGTTAATCCAACCTAACTCTTCCATCCGGCTCAGAACCACTGCCTGTCGCCGTTTAGTTTCGTCGTAGTTAATAAAAGGACTATAATCTTCTGGAGCTTGAATTAACCCAGCCATCATCGCGGCTTCTGGTAGGGTAAGTTCCGAAGCCGGTTTGTTAAAGTAACTTTCCGCAGCAGTTTGAACGCCGTAGTTGTTATGACCCCAATAGATACTATTGAGGTACATTTCCAGAATTTCATCTTTATTAAAAATTTGCTCGACTCGAATTGCTAAGACTGCTTCAGCGAGTTTACGGCTAACAGTGCGATCGCGAGAGAGGAAGAGATTTTTTACTAACTGCATGGTGATTGTTGAGCCACCTTCAACCACTGAACCTTGTTTCCAGTTAGCCACGAAAGCACGCCCAATACTATTGGGGTTAATACCTTCATGAAGATAAAAGTGGCTATCTTCGATCGCTAGGACTGCTCGCTTTAGTTCTGGAGAAACTTCGTCAAGTTTAACTACTTTACGATTAGCTTCACCGTGCAAACTGGCAAGAGGTCTACCTTTGATGTCATAAACATAAGTAGTTTCCGTGGGAGCATAACCCCGCAGCACTCTGACATCGGGAAGGTTGCGAAAGCTAACCGCTAAACCGACCAGTCCTCCAGCTACAACCGAACTGGTTAGCATGGTAATACCTAGAATTGTGCCACCTGTTGCTTTGGCAACTCCTTTGGCAAAATTTATAGCTGGTGCAGTTGTAGCTTGCTTATTTTCTGTTTTTTGTCTAATGGTGCTAGTGGACACGGCGATTTTACTTCCTCACTCAAAAAAAGATTCAACTCGCTCCCGCAGGTTAACAAAACGTCAACACTTTCCTTTAGATGATTACATTAATTTACTAACTAACGCAGGATTAAGTAGAAAATTTTACTCTGTCTTACTTTGTATGGTACTGGTTATGAAAATTATTGCTAGGGGTCTTGGGTGGGGAAATACTAACTGGCACACTCTAGATATCTCGCCTAACTTGTTTTTCGTCAAAATAGTAGTAGCCTACAACATTAGAGGTGGATTTAGCTAGTACCGCCTGGGGTCAAAGATCCTGGTTTAGGGATTGATTTGAGGATAATTTTCCTTTCACAATCGTAAAAAACAGCTAGTTAAGAAAAATTTGTCAATGGTTTGGCATTGTTGGCAATTTATAATAGATAGGCTGAGTGCCAGCAGTTGTTGATTTTTAATTAGATGAGATCGCTTTATGCCGCCAGGAAACCAAACCTCGGATCTTGATTGGCTTTTTCGGGGAACTAGTGAAATTTTCCCAGATCGTCCGGATTCTCAAAACCCTCAAGAGAATTTGGCTCAACTTTTGGCACAATCTGACCGACCTTTACGAGTTAAGTTGGGTATTGACCCTACTGGTGCTGACATCCACTTGGGTCATAGTATCTCATTTCGCAAGTTACGAGCGTTTCAGGATGCCGATCATGTAGCTGTCCTAATTATTGGTGATTTTACTGCTCAAATTGGCGATCCGACTGGTAAGTCGGAGGTACGTCGCCAATTATCTCCCCAGGAAGTTCGGGAAAATGCTCGCGATTATTTGGATCAGTTGCGTCCAATTTTGGATTTTGATACGCCGGGACGTTTGGAAATTCGCTATAACTCGGAGTGGCTGTCAAAGTTGGATTTGGCAAAAATTCAGGAGTTATTGGCGACAATGACTGTGGGGCAAATGTTGGCGAAGGAAGGCTTTGCTGAACGTTTTAGCCAAGAAAATCCGATTTATTTGCATGAGTTTCTTTACCCTTTGATGCAAGGTTATGATTCGGTGGCTGTACAGGCTGATGTGGAGTTGGGCGGAACTGACCAAAAGTTTAATATTGCGGTGGGAAGGGATTTGCAACGACATTTTGGTCAAAAACCTCAGTTTGGTTTGTTACTGCCGATTTTAATCGGGACTGATGGGGTGCAAAAGATGTCGAAGTCTTTGGGAAATTATGTGGGGTTGAAGGAAGATCCTCTGACGATGTACTCGAAGTTACAGGGAATTCCTGATGCGTTGTTGGATGAGTATTTTGAGTTGTTGACTAATTTGTTTTTGGATGAATTGCCAGAAAATCCGCGCGATCGCCAAAAACTTTTGGCTTTGGATGTGGTTTCTCAATATCACGGTAAGGATGTCGCTCTCAAAGCTAGAGAATCTCTAGAAAATATTAGTGGTGGCGATACTGCGGCGGCGGAAGCTGTGCCAACTTATTCTTTGTCTAATGTACAATTTCCCGCTCCTGTTTACTACATTCTCAATGCTAGTGGTTTGTGTAAAAGTAGTGGCGAAGGACGACGACAAATTCAAGGTGGTGCGGTGCGTTTGGATGGAGATCGCTTGACTGATGCTACTCTCGAGATTCAATCTCCTGAAGAACTATCTGGTAAAGTCTTACAAGTTGGTAAGAAAAAGTTTGTCCGTCTGATTCCCTAAACAAGGAAGAGAGGGAAGAGGGGGTTTTCAGTGACCAATCCCTAATCCCCAGTCCCTAATCCCCAATCACTAATCCCCCGATCGCTATGAATCATGAGAAAATTATTGTTCCTTTAGATGTCCCAACGTTATCGGAGGCGATCGCGTTACTCGATCTTTTGCCTCAAGTTAGCTTCTGGAAGGTTGGCTTGGAATTATTTGTCAATTGTGGACAAGAAATCTTAACAATTTTGCACAATCGACAAAAACGGATTTTCCTCGATCTCAAATTCCATGACATTCCTAATACGCTCGCTGGTGCTTGTTGTTCGGTGCAAAAATATCAAGTAGATTTGCTCACAATTCACGCTACTGCGGGACGAAAAGCTTTGCAAGCCGCAGTTGCAGCCGTGGAAAATGCTAATCAAAGACCAAAATTGCTGGCTGTGACGCTACTGACAAGTATTAATTCACGGGAATTAGCTTTTGACCTAAAAATCCCTTTAGAATTGCCGGAATATGCTTTACAAATGGCACTTTTAGCGAAAGAATCGGGTTTAGATGGCGCAATTTGTTCGCCTCAAGAAGCAGCGCAATTACGGCAAGTATGTGGAGAAGATTTTCTCTTAGTTTGTCCCGGAGTGCGCCCCAGTTGGGCTGATGCAGGCGATCAACGCCGGGTGATGACTCCAGAAAAGGCGATCGCTGCGGGTGCAGATTATTTGGTCATCGGTCGTCCAATTACGGCTGCTGACAATCCTAAACTAGCTTGGGAGCGCATTTGTCAAGACTTGAGTAATCTCTAAAAATCGCTTTCGAGTCAAGATATTTTTATGCGCTACCTATTGACTTTTTTATTAATTTATGTATTAAATCTTGTTCCTTTTTACCCGCGTTTGTCGCTACTTTTAGCACAACCAAACCAAGCAATAAATAATAACTCAACTTGTCCCACAGATGTAAAAATTTTAACCGAGCAAATGCTCAAAGACCTGCCCAGTTACGCAAATCGAGTCATTCAAAGAGCGCGACGTTTAGACAGAGATGTAGATATCTTCAGCTATGTAATTATCGCAGGAAGGGCTGAATTTGAGCCTCTCACCCTCGGTCCAGGGGAATATAATCCAGCACCAAACGCGATCGCCTTAGAACCACCTCAACAAATATTTTTTACCACCCTAGAACGACAATATACCGACGAAAAAGCCATCGAAACACAACACTATCACTGGTTATTTTTAGTCCAAACTGACAGTGGTTGGCGAGTAGTCACAATTTTTTCCCGACTGGGTTCCCCCTCAGCAGAACGTCCGCCCTTACCCCCACGAGAAACCAGTAAAGGCGTAATCGGTCAAGCAGTTAAACTATGGTTACGGGATTGCCGTGCGGGTACGTTACGCAGTTAATTTAAGATTGGGATCTAGCTCGTGGTTCTTGGTTGTGAGATCCTAAAAATAGGTTAACTACAGTTAAAGTAAATTAAACAGTATGGAACAAGAGCGTAAGTCAACAGTTGCAATTACTGGTGCGTCTTCCGGAGTCGGTTTGCAAGCAGCAAAAGCCCTTGCTGACAGAGGTTGGTTTGTTGTCATGGCTTGTCGGAATCTCGACAAAACGAAAAAAGCTGCTGAAAGCGTTGGAATGCCAGCAGACAGCTACCAAATTATCCATCTCGATCTCGCCAGTTTGAATAGTGTACGAGAATTTGTCAAGGACTTTCGTGAAACTGGCAGAACCTTAGATGCTTTAGTGTGCAATGCGGCAGTTTATTTGCCTTTGTCAAAAGAACCACAACGCAGCGCCGAAGGTTATGAATTGAGCGTCGCGACAAATCACTTGGGTCATTTTCTCTTGTGTAACTTAATGCTCGAAGATTTGCAAAAGTCATCACTTTCCGAGCCAAGAATGGTAATTTTGGGAACCGTAACAGCCAACCCGAAAGAGTTGGGAGGAAAAATTCCCATTCCTGCACCTCCAGACTTGGGAAATCTCCAAGGTTTTGAAGCAGGATTCAAAGAACCAATTGCGATGATTAATGGTAAGAAGTTTAAATCTGGTAAAGCTTACAAAGATAGTAAACTTTGTAATGTTTTGACAATGCGGGAGTTACATCGACGCTATCACGATTCTACGGGGATCGTTTTTAGTTCTTTATATCCCGGATGTGTGGCGACTACAGCTTTATTTAGAAATCACTATTCCTTGTTTCAGAAAATATTCCCCTTGTTCCAGAAATATATTACTGGAGGATTCGTAAGCGAAGAGTTAGCTGGAGAGCGGGTTGCAGCCGTAGTAGCTGACCCAGAATTCAGTGAATCTGGTAGTTATTGGAGTTGGGGAAATCGCCAAAAGAAAGGTCGTCAGTCATTTGTCCAAGAAGTTTCTGATGAAGCGAGTGATGATGACAAAGCGAAGCGTCTGTGGGAATTAAGCGAAAAGTTGGTGGGATTGGCTTAAGTTCGATGCTGTAGCAAATATCCTTAAAAAAGTAGCGGCGACTTTGAAGTTTTCTCTCAAAGGAGTCAGTAGTGGCGCTTTGACTACGCCAAATAGAGTCCATTTTTGGATGGCTTAAGAATCCCCTCCCTTTAGCAACGCGGAGGGAGGGGAGCAGTTAAGAATACAAGATCTTGGTAGTAAATTAACTTATCGCTAGCTCAAAAGCGGCGGAGAGATAGATTATCCTGTAAGGGATACCCTTGAATTGGGTAAAAAAGATTATTCGGCATGGCTAAATTAACACTGATACAGCGTAACTACTACTATCTCCTCGAAGCCGAACGTAGTGGCATTCATAAGCCAATACTAGCGGCACTTTATGCAGCTAGTGCTGCACCTTCTCTGGCTGATGGGGAAACTGGATTAGGAATTTTTCCCGTGAATCAAATTTCCTCGGAACAGCTTGATACTTTTCCCGAACAGGTACAGTATGCAGCGAATACAATTCGCGCTTTGACTGATAGTTTAATTAATTTGGGTTGGTCGGGAGAGGATCTTTGGAATGCTGAAAAAGGTCGCTACAGTGACAAATTTGTGGAAACAGTAGCTGATGGGTATATTCCTACAGCGAAGGAAAAGGCAGCCGCACGTTTAGAGTCTACGGATTTTGGGAAACTTTTGTCTGCTTATCGGGTAGACATGGAAATTAATTTCGATTATTCCCAACTGCCGCAAAATTTAGCTTATTTAGATACGGCATTGTTGAAATTAGTGGAGCGCGTTCCTGAGTATTATTTAGGTTGGGCGCACCAGCGAGATGCCTTATTGGAAGCAGCGCGGTTGTGGCGGAAATTAGATAGTCAAGAAAGTGCGAGATCGGCTTTGGCGGCTGAGGCGAATGTTTTGCCGGAAAATTTAACTGAGTCCGAGTTAGATTTGCTCCTGAAGGAGTACGTGGAGCGCATTTCTGCTAATTATGGGGGCTATCCCCATCAGCGAGAAGCTTTGCTGCGTTTGACTCAACTGTGGCGACAGTTGGAAAGTAGAGTAGAAGCGATCGCCTCTCTGGAAAATAATACTTCTCCCGATCCAGGGTTAGCATCTCTCGATCCGGCTTTGATTGCTTTTGTGCGACGAGTTCCTCAATATTACGAAGGTAAGGGTCAACAACGCAATGCTTTGACAGAAGCTTTTCGAGTTTGGCGACAGTTAAGCGATCGCGCGGAGGTTTTGGAGGTTTTAGGAATCGATCCGACAATCCTCACTGCTAATACTGGCGAACAAGAAAGTTTAGTTAATCTGGCGACTCAGTTAGACATGGAATTGCTGAGTTTTGTCCAACGTATTCCTAGCGCTTATCAAGAAATAGATTATCAGCGAGAAGCTTTGCTCCGACTTGTCCAACTTTGGCGAGGTTTGAAGACGCGCAGCCAAACGATCGCCTCTTTAAGCGAAGACTTAAAAATTTTAGCTAGAGAACGTCCTCAAATCGAAGATCGATTCCGAGCGATCGCTATTCCCCCTCGCCCGGAAAACTGGACTCCAGAGAACATTCAGCTTTTTGCACCAATTATCCCAGATGGCGCTTTTACCTGGGCAGAAGCCACCGCAGGCGGGATTTTTATACCTTCAGATCTAACAACCGTAGAAGCGATTGTCAGGATTGCTACACTAGCACAAAGGGTGCGCGATCGCCTTGGTCTTCCCTTGATTATCGCTAGCTGGTATCGTCCTCCTCACGTTAACCATGCGCTTGGTGGGGCGAAAACTAGTCGTCATTGCTTTGGAGACGCGATCGATTTTGTTTGCGAACATCTCACGGGAAATCAAATTTACTGGACTTTAGACCCTTGGTTCCCTGGTGGTTTAGGTCGATATACGCAGTTTCCCTACCTTTGCCACATTGATGCGCGGGGATACCGGGCAAGGTGGCAGCATTAGAATGCTACTTAGTCTCATCTTTGTGGAATCTAAATATTTTTATGCTGAGATTGAGGGCATCCTAGAAATAGATATGCCATTTTAACTAACAAGAGTGGAGATTATGTCTTCTCAATTATTTTTGATCGAACCTGTGTTGGCTCAAACTGAAGCTAGCCAACCACCTGCGCCGGAATCAGCGCCACCTTCCGGTAGTTTTTCCTTACCTGCCAAAATTTTTCTTTCTACAACAATTTTACTAGCGATTGGCGCGATCGCTTTGGCAGTTTACGGCAAACTCGAATTCGAGAAAAGGGATAAAGCACTTAAGTTTGAAAAGTTCAAAACGAGAGAGTTACAGAAAAAGTTGAAATTAGCTCTCAATACGATCAAGAAAATGGAAACTAATCCTGACTTGGTTCACTCGCGGGAATTTAATCTCGATTATCTGAGATTACGCATGGAAGATGAGGTGTTTCACTTCGCGATCGTTAACCATATTAAAGTTAAAGTCAAGCAATTAATTGGTGCAGCACTGCGTCCAGATACGAGAGAAAGTACAGTTGGTATTGCTAATACAAGCGGACGACAAATTGATGAAAAATTTGATGTCACTTATGATACAGTCACCAGAAGTGGCAAGAGACAAAAGGGCGTTTTATTTCGCATTCAAATCAAGTTAACCAAATTACCAACTCAGTCTACTTCTACGACAATCAATCAAATTATTGACTGTATTGAAAAGTTTTTGATGCCAGAAGAAAATCACGAAAACTGGTATCCTACTATTCAAGGTCGTATTGTCACAATGGAGTGGGATCAAAAGGCAAAACCAACTCCTTTACTGGTTTTACAGCAATCAACTGAAGGCGGTGGCGTTACTCTTAATCCGAAATGGGGAGGTAACACTCGCAAGTCTCCAGCTAAATCTTAATTAAGCTTGAGTAGAGGTTACTATATCATTAGCTCGATTGCGAACCAGGTGTCCATCTTCCATATGAATCAAGCGATCGGCAATATCTAAAATGCGGTTATCATGGGTGACAATCAAAATCGTGCATCCTTGTTCCCTCGCTAGTTTTTGCATGAGTTCGACTACGTCCCGGCCAGATTTACTATCTAGTGCCGCAGTGGGTTCATCTGCTAATACCATTTTTGGATGACTGACTAAAGCTCGCGCGATCGCTACTCGCTGTTTTTGTCCCCCAGAAAGGTTATCCGGATAGTAATTTACTCTCTCACCTAGCCCGACTGCTTCTAAAATGGCAATAGCTGTTCCCTTTGCCTCTGCTGGAGTAAACTTATTATGCAATTCAAGTGACATTTGTACGTTTTGTCTAGCTGTTAGCGATCGCAGTAAATTATGTGCTTGAAAAATATAGCCTATATTACGTCTAATTTTTACTAATTGACTTTTTCTCGCTCCTACTAATTCCTGCCCTAAAACTTTTAAACTACCGTACAGGGGAGAACGCAAACCTCCCATTAATGTGAGTAAGGTTGTTTTCCCAGAACCAGAAGGTCCTGTCATAATCACAATTTCTCCTGTTTTTAGCGTCAAGTTAATATCAAATAAAATATGTTTTCTTAGCGCTCCTTTACCAAAATAATGATTGAGATTTTCGATTTCTACAACTGGTTCTTTCTTCATATTTAATTAGTTATTAATTATTTATTTGCTAGCTTACACTTAACATTTTTGGCGATTATTTGCTTAAAAAATATCGGCGGGATCGGCTGAATTCAGCTTGCGGACTGAAATTGCTCCAGATACTAAACACATAATTATAGTTAAAATCAAAACCATTATAGCTTTGAAAATTGTCATCGCCATTGGTAAGCTAGTTGCATTAGCTGCCATAAAATAAAGCAATAAAGCGACTGAAAAACCTGGCAAATAGCCGACCAAAGCTAAAATAATGGCTTCTTGAAACACGACAACTAATAAATAAAAATCTGTATAACCCATCGCTTTTAAAGTTGCATATTCAGGTAAATGATCGGCAACATCGGTATAAAGAATTTGATAAACTATGACTGTACCGACAATAAAGCCCATAATAGTTCCTAACGTAAAAACAAAGCCTATTGCCGTACTATTTTGCCAATAATTTTTTTCATGGGTGATAAATTCTTCGCGACTAAAAACAACTACATCTTCTGGTAATTCTGCTTTCAAACCTGTCAGAACTAATTCTAAATTTGCTTCTGGTTGTAAGTTAATTACCCCAATATCAATTAAACCTTTTTCTCGTTCTGGAAATAAACGCAAAAAATTCACGTCGCTGGTAATAATATTACCATCAGCCCCAAAAGATGCACCCAAAGCAAACAATCCCTTGACTTTTATCCGACGTTCTGCTACTTCTGTAGTTATAGTTTTTCCTTGGTTGAATAATTCAGCGATCGCACCGTACTCAGGTCGAGAAAGTTCGTCAAACAAAACCACATCTGGTAACTTAATCACATCCAGATTATTTCGTACTCCTGGCAGATTAATAATATCATCAACTGGATTGAATCCGATTACTTGAATTGCACGAGTATCGCGAGTAATGGGATTTTTCCAAATCGCAAAATTGAGGTAAATTGGACTAACAGTAGCAACTCCTTCAACGCTCAGTGCTTGATACAAACGTCGCTCAGAAAAAGTTTCTAAAGCAACTAAAGTATCAGATTGAGGATTAAGTAAAAAAATGTCACCACGAAACTGTTTAGTTAAAATTACCGAACTTTCAAATAAAGCATCGCGAAAACCTAACTGCATAAACATTAAAATATCGGCAAAAGCAATACCCGCAAGTGCTACTAACAAGCGAATTTTTTCATGAGTTAGTTGTAACCAAGCTAAGGGAATTTTCATAAGTTGGGGATTGGGAGACTGGGAAGATAAACTAATAACTGATAAATGCGGACACTTGCTAACTATTAAATCAGAATTTTGACAAACACTTTAGCATTAGTTAAATGAGCAACAAGTTGGCTATCTTCAGGATTAAGGAGAATTTTAACTTCAACAACTCTAGCATCAACATCAGCAGCAGGATCGGTATCGAGAACGTCTTGCTTGCCAATTTGTAAGCTAATTTGGTTAACAGTTCCTTTTATTTGTTTACTGAAAGCCCCATTTTCGCTTTCGATAATGGCTGACTGTCCAATTTTTACTTTCCCGATATCGCTTTCGTAAACTTCCGCGATCGCCAGCATTTGTGAGGTTTGGGCTAACTCAACAATTCCGTCACCTTCGCTGACAGATTCTCCGGGACGAGTGTTAATTTCGAGAATTTGACCGCTAAAGGGCGCTCTGACGTATGCTTGTTCTAAGTCAGCTTGGGCTTGTTTGTAAGTAGCGATCGCTTTTTCTAATTCTGCTTGGGCTTGTTTAATATCTACGGGACGTACTTCGGAAATACTGGCTAAATTGGCTTGCGCTTCTTGAATTTGCTTTTCTAAAGTATTTCTCGTTCGAGTTAAATTAGCTTGGGTTTCTTGAATTTGTTGGGATAAAGTTGCTACGATCCGACTTTGGCTTGCTTTAGCTTCATTTAAGTTTTCTCTAGCTGTGTCTAAATTAAGACGGCGTAAATCCAAAGCTGATTGAGAAACTACTCCATTTGCTGCTAAAAGTTCGTAACGTTCCGACTCGATTCGAGCATTTGCTAGCTCAGATTCTAAGGCAGCAATTTTAGCATTAAGTTCTAATTTTTCTCCTTCTAATTCAGCGATTAATCTTGCTAAACTAGCTTCTTGAGCGGTAATTTCGCCGCTTAATTGAGCGTTTAGACGTTCGATAGTTGCTTGTTGGGCTTGAATATCTCCAAGTTTCGCTCCTGCTTTAATTTTTGACAAATTAGCTTCAGCGACGCTAATATCTTTTTCAGCACTTTCTACTGCTGCTTGTAAGCGAGAGTGATTGTCTAAAATCGCGATAATTTCGTTAGTTTCGACAAGATCGCCTTCTTCTACATTTAACTTTTCTACTCTGGCTCCGGATAAAGAAATGGGGGCTGATAGTTTGGTTACCTCTCCGAGAGGTTCGATCCGCCCTAACGCTGTTACTGCATTAATTTCAGCAGTTTCGCTAACTGTTTGCGTGGTAGAAGAAAATGGCTTAGAAGCAAAATTAAGACTGTAAACAGCAACAGCAGTAGTAGCGATCGCACCGACTATTGAAAGCGCGATCGCCCATCGCTTTCCTGGTTTTGCAAATACCGTTTCTTTGGAGTTTGCTCGATCGCCCATGATCGCCTTTATCTTTTCTTTGGGATTGAGAAATCTTTCCTAGGGAAGAAGTCTTTGATTTTATTTTACTATTACCAGCCTAAGATTTGTTCCCTGAATTACTTCAAAACCACAAAAAATTTTCCAGTTGGGATTAGTCCTCTAACTCATTTATCTCTTTCTCTATCTCATCAATCATGCGACTAGCTGGTAGATCGAGAGCTTTGGAGATGTCAAATAAAACAGATAGAGTTGGTGACTTTAATCCTCGCTCAATTTGACTAACATATGTACGATGAATTCCTGCTCGATCGGCAAGTTCTTCCTGTGAAATTTTTAGAGTTGTCCTATATTTAGCTAAAACTTTACCTAGAGCTTGATTAATATTTTTCATTGTTAAAATATCTTCCCTATGAGACTATAGTCTACAGACAATAGTATTCAAAAGGTTGACTCCACAATAGCTTTTAGCCATCGCCCCACCAATCTTAATGAAATGAAATGCTATTTTCCCCGGTTCTGCCTTCAGAATGGTTTTCAGTAGTCATGCGAAGAAGATAACTAACGATGAAAGAAACAAATATTGAATCCATTTTGCAAGAGAAGCGTTTATTCCCGCCGTCGGAGGAGTTTTCCCAAGAGGCGCAAATTAAAAGTATGGAGGAGTATCAACAACTCTACGATCGCGCCAAAGCTGACCCCGAAAAGTTTTGGGCAGAATTAGCCGAACAAGAATTAGATTGGTTTGAGAAGTGGGATACCGTCTTAGATTGGCAACCACCGTTTGCAAAGTGGTTTGTCGGTGGAAAGATTAATATCTCCTACAATTGTCTCGATCGCCATTTGCAGACTTGGCGCAGAAATAAAGCCGCATTGATTTGGGAAGGTGAACCAGGAGACTCGCGTACCTTAACTTATGCCGAATTGCATCGAGAAGTTTGTCAAATGGCGAACGTTTTGAAGCAATTGGGAGTAAAAAAAGGCGATCGCGTGGGGATTTATCTACCAATGATACCTGAAGCAGCGATCGCGATGTTGGCTTGTGCGCGTATTGGCGCACCCCATACAGTGGTTTTTGGCGGTTTTAGCGCCGAAGCCCTCAAAGATCGACTGGTAGATGCTCAAGCTAAATTAGTAATTACGGCTGATGGTGGTTATCGCAAAGATAAGGCTGTTTCCCTCAAACCAGAAGTAGATAAAGCTTTAGCAAATAATAGCGTGCCGAGTGTGGAGAACGTCCTCGTAGTTCAGCGTACCAAAGAAAAAATCCACATGGAAGCGGGGCGCGACCATTGGTGGCACGATCTTCAAGCAGGTGTATCCGCTAAATGTCCAGCCGAACCAATGGATAGCGAAGATATGCTTTTTATTCTCTATACTTCTGGTACTACGGGCAAACCGAAAGGTGTAGTTCACACTACAGGCGGATACAATCTCTATACCCATATCACTACTAAATGGACATTTGACCTCAAAGACACCGATGTTTACTGGTGTACTGCTGATGTGGGCTGGATTACCGGACACAGTTACATCGTCTATGGACCTCTTTCCAACGGTGCTACCAGTTTAATGTATGAAGGTGCGCCTCGTCCTTCCAATCCAGGCGCTTTCTGGGATGTGGTTGAGAAATACGGCGTTACAATTTTCTACACTGCACCCACAGCGATTCGTGCTTTTATTAAAATGGGCGAACACCACCCGAAAGCGAGAGATTTGTCTTCTCTACGCATTTTGGGAACAGTGGGCGAACCGATTAATCCCGAAGCTTGGGTATGGTATCACAAAATTATCGGTGGCGGACGTTGCCCAATTATCGATACTTGGTGGCAAACTGAAACAGGTGGGTTTATGCTGACACCTTTACCTGGTGCAACTCCCACGAAACCAGGTTCTTGTACTTTCCCCTTCCCCGGTATTATCGCCGATATTGTCGATTTGTCAGGTAATCCTGTAGAAAACAATCAAGGCGGTTATTTAGTCATTAAACATCCTTGGCCGAGTATGATGCGAACAGTATACGGCGATCGCGATCGCTTCCGTCGCACTTATTGGGAACATATTCCCCCTCAAGATGGCCAATATTTCTATTTTGCTGGCGATGGTGCGCGATGTGACGAAGATGGCTATTTTTGGGTGATGGGTCGTGTCGATGACGTAATTAATGTTTCTGGGCATCGTTTGGGAACAATGGAAGTAGAATCGGCTTTGGTTTCCCATCCCGCAGTTGCAGAAGCCGCAGTTGTCGGACAGCCGGATGAAGTTAAAGGCGAAAATGTGTTTGCTTTTGTCACCTTAGAAGGTAATTATACTCCTAGCGATGAGTTGGCAAAAGAATTAAAACAGCACGTAGTTCAAGAAATTGGTGCGATCGCGCGTCCGGGTGAAATTCGTTTTACTGATTCTTTACCGAAAACTCGCTCTGGTAAAATTATGCGACGTTTGTTGCGTAATTTAGCCGCAGGTCAAGAAGTTGCTGGCGATACCTCTACCTTAGAAGACCGTAGCGTCTTAGATCGACTTCGTCAAGGTGCTTAGGTAAGTTTGCTCCGCATAACTTTGTAGACTGGAGTAGAGATGTTGCTAACAGCGTCTCTACTCCAGCAAAAAAGATACAATATTGCCAAGAAACGTTTTTTCCTCGATCTACTATGACTGACCAAGATCGCCAAATTGCTGAATATGTTGACTTAACAGCTTATTTGCTCGAATTACCCCTTGAACCAGACCATCGTAAAGGTGCGATCGATAACTTAACTCAGATCGCTGAGATCGCCAAACTGGTGACAGAATTTCCCTTATCTGGAAAAATCGAGGCTGCACCTGAGTTTAAACCTTAATTCAGGTTCAGGTAACAGGGTAGGAATCGAGACAAATTTTTGTTCGAGGTGAAGATTAATTTATCCAAATTTTCTGACAAACTTTAGTCTAAGAAAAAATTAACTCTGGGAAACTAGAAAAGCACAAATAATCTTTTCACCTGATTAGTGTCAAAGTCACTCATTGCCGCGATCGCTAATCGGAATGTGAGATTTTCTTTGCGGACTCACGACAATAATCAATCTTTAAATCTAGCTCTTATTTTTCTGACTTCCTCATTATCTTCCCCGCTCTCTTTGTTCCTCACTTTAACTAATTTTTTCATTACACTACTTGTAAGCAGAATTTCTCTGTCTTTGTCATCATTCTTAGGAGAGAATTTCTATTCTCACTCCGGAAACTTATCGATCGCAAAAGTGAAATCTCTCATAAGTGGGAAGTAAGATTTCGGAAAACTTTGTAATCTAAGATAGCAGAATTAGGGAGGTTATCTATTAGAGCAATAGCCCTTATTAAATATGACGAAAGAAAATAATAACTATAATGACATCATTCAAACTAACCAAGAAAGACTAGATACAATTCTCCAATCTGTCCAAAGTTTAGTCAACCAGGGAGAGACAGAATTTAGCAATCTTCTTGGCGAATTATCTCTAGTAGTACGAGAGATAAATACAGAAATTGAACAGTTAGTTACTACTCATCAAGAGTTACAATTAGAATGCCAACATTATCAAGAATTAATTGCCGGAACTTCTGATGCTTATTTGATGACTGATTCAGCAGGTGTAATTAAAAAAGCTAATCAAGCTGCGGCAGATTTGTTGAAAATAAATAATCCAAATTCTCTGGCAGGTAAACCTCTTAGTTGCTTAATTTCTGAAGCTAATTTAACTAGCTTTAACGAGGAAATTAAAGAGCTGAAATTTTTGTTTAATAAAGAAACTCAAATTAAACTTGCAAATGAGCAGTTTTTACCAGCAAAAATATCTCTAAATTGTATCTGCGATCGCCAAGAAAATGTTATTGCTTTAAGTTGGTTAATTCGCCCAATTGAAGACGATAATCAAAACTTAACGAATCGAGCCGAGTCGGAAAAAGAAAAAGAACTCAGCGAACTGAAAACTCGTTTAATTCAAACAGTTTCACATGAGTTCCGTACCCCTTTAAACATGATTCATATTTCCGCTCAACTCTTAGAAAAATATTATCATACTTTTTCTCGCGAAAAAAGTAAAAGATTTTTTCACAAAACCCGCACGGCTATTAAATATATTACAGAATTATTAGATGATGTTTTGGTTTATAGCCAAGCGGAATCGGGCAAGTTACAACTCACAAATAAATTACTAGACTTAAACCAATTTACAGCCAAATTAATCGAAGAACAACAACTTTTGCGTGGTTCTAAATATCGAATTAACTTTGGCAGTAATTGTCAATCTATCTCAGTTTGTGTTGATGAAAAATTGTTACATCAAATCTTCGGTAACTTACTCTCTAACGCAATCAAATACTCACCTCAAGGAGGCAATATTGACGTAGAATTAAACTGTATAGCCGATCGCGTTATCTTTGAAGTTAGCGATCGCGGTATCGGCATTCCTGCTGAAGAAATACCTTATTTATTTGAACCATTTCACAGAGCCAAAAACGCTGGAACTATTCCGGGAACAGGATTAGGTTTAGCAATTGTTAAAAAAGCAGTAGAGGCGTTAAGTGGAGAAATCACTCTAGAAAGTGAAATTAACGTTGGGACTACTTTGACAGTTTCTTTACCTATTCTAAGTGAAAATATCGAGAGCGAGTGCAGAAGAGATACAGAACTTGAGATTGGCGATCGGGAATTGGGAGATAACGACTGATTGGAAGACACCAACTACCAACTGATAACTACTAAATGCGGCTACGTGCTAACCGATCGATCGGTCAAAAGAAGTAAATTACTCACTATTAAATGAGTTTCCCACCAAAGGTGGATGTATGAAACCCTCTAAGTTTAGGATTCTGTGCATTATGAAGTAAATTGACGCTCAAGATGGCGAGCGTAAAGAATAAATACTTAAAGAGGGAAGATTATGCTTGAAAGTGCAGGAATGCTAATCGAAATCAATAAAATGTTTTTTTGGATCGCCCAATTTGGCGAACCCGTATTGGACGATCCTGAAGATGCATCATTAGTCTTTTCCGGACCGCAATTTTGGATTGCAGTAATTGCTGGAGTAGTACTAGCATTTGCTTTCCAATTACTCTTAACAAATCTTGGCGTAGCTACAGGAATTTCGCTAGCAGGAAATTCTTCAGATTCCCATAGTCATAGTCATAATTCATCAGAGAGCGTTGGGGGTACAATTCGCAAAATCAGTGTTGCTCTCGGATTAGCTACCTTAATTACAGTGACGATCGCACTTTTTTGTGCGACAATTTTGGCAGTTAAGTTGAGTTTGCTAGAAAGTGCAGGCTTAGGTGCGATCCTGGGTTTGGTAATCTGGGCAGCATATTTTTGCATCTTGTTTTGGGTAAGCTCAACCACGGTAGGCTCATTAGTGGGTTCGGTCGTAAACACCGCTACATCAGGCTTTCAAGCATTACTCGGAACCGCTACCGCCGCGATTGGAGGTAAAGCCGCTTCCGATCGCGTAGTTGCAACCGCAGAAGCAGCAGCAAGTGCAGTACGTCGAGAAATAGGTGCAGCGATCGATCCCGAATCAATTCGCGAGAATTTAGAAGATTATCTAGGCGGTTTGCGTCCACCGCAACTAAACTTAAAAGGAGTCAAAAACGACATCGAAGCGATCCTGCATGACTCAGATTTAGAACAACTGGCTGGTAGTGATGCTCTCAGTAAAGTCAATCGCCAAACCTTTGTCAACTTAATCAGCGATCGCAGCGACTTATCCAAGCGCGAAGTAGAACAACTTGCTAACGAACTAGAATCAGTTTGGAATCGAAGCGTCAAGAGACTTCCATCAAAAAATCGCCTCGAAGAATTCGTCGATTACGTCAAATCAGCCGCACCCGATTCTTTACTCGGACCCGAATTTAACTCAAAACTCGACGACCTAATTGAAGAATTGCGTAAACGACGCAAAGCTCAAAGTACAACACCGATGCAACAAGCAATGACCCTCAGCTTTAACAGTTTAATCGGTTTAGTGATGGGTCGAAGCGACTTATCAGACATGAGTGTCGAAAAAATAATCGATCGCTTGCAAACCGCTAAAGATAAATTTGGCGAACAAACCGAGCAAGTTAAGTCCCAAATTCAAGGTAAACCAGTGAAGTCGATGGCATACAAAACTATTAAAGCCGACATCGACAATTATCTGCTCAATACCTACTCTTGGCAAATGACTCAACCGAAAATCGAAACCGAATTTCGGGAAATCATTTACGATCCAGAGGCAGATCCAGAAACCGTTGCGGAAGCCTTAACCCACTTCGATCGCACCTATTTTGCTAATTTACTGCAACAGCGAGGCGTATTTACCCAAGAACGAATCGACGAAATTGCTAATATTTTAGAAACAGTTCGCTTAGAAGCGATCGCCACAGCCAACGCAGCCGCCGAACGCCAAATTGCACTCTCATTAATGGCAGAAGTCGAAGACTATGTAATTAATACTCCCAAAGCAGAACTATCTCCCGCCAAAATTGAACTTGACTTCAAGGCGATGATGTCCGACGCTGATGCCGAATACAAACAATTACAATCTCGTTTGGAGCAATTTGACCAACCTACCTTCGAGCGGATGTTACGCCAGCGAGAAGATCTTAACTCCTCAGAAGCACAAAAAATCAATCTCTGGCTGTTAGAAGCACGCAACCGCGTCCTCAGCGATGCTAAAGGAACCAGCGAACCAGTTCATCTCAAAGCCCAAATCGAACAATTTCTGCTCGATACCGATTACAGTAAAATGAATCGGCAAACCTTAGAGCAACAATTCCGCAACCTAATTTTCGATCCTGATGCTGACCAAGGTCGTCTCGCTGATGCTTTAATGCAAATTCGCCACGATTATTTTGTCCGCTTGCTGCAAAAACGAGGCGTATTCACTCAAGAACAAATTAACCAACTTGCTGACATTTTAGAAGCAATTCGTGCTGAGGTTGCGCGTCAAGCCCAACAAGCCAAATACGAGCGGGCAGCAACTGCTGTGCGCGAAGAGCTAGAAAAATATTTGCTCACTAGCGATCGAGAAGAGTTAACACCCGAAAAAATTCAACTCGACTCGCGAGCAATTTTCGCAGACTCCGAAGCCGATTATCATGAGTTAAATGCTCGTCTAGCTCAATTTGACCGCTACACCTTCGATACGATCTTAAATCGGCGCTCAGATTTATCAGCCGAAGACAAAACCGAAATTGCGAGCGAGTTAGAAAAAGCCAGAACTCGCATTTTAGACGAATCTCGCGAACTCACCGAAGCAGCAAAAGCCAAAGCCGAAGCCCAATGGCTAAAAGTCGCTTCTTATCTGCGAGATACAGGTAAAGAAGAACTCAATCCCCAAGGTATTAAACGAGACTTACAAACATTGTTAGACAACCCCCAAGCAGGAGTTGCCGCTTTGCGGGCGAGGACTGCTCGTTTCGATCGCGATACCTTGGTAAAATTACTCTCTCAGCGTCAAGAATTCAGCGAAGAGCAAGTTAACCAAATTATCGACCAAGTGGAAGATAATTGGCACGGTGTAACCCACGCTCCCCAAAAAGCGGCGGGTAAAGTCAAAGAAGAATACGACCATGTAACGAGTGCGATCGCCGATTATTTACGTTCTACAGGTAAGGAAGAACTCAATCCTGAAGGTATTAAACGCGATTTGCAAGTTTTGTTCTCTGACCCGAAAATGGGAGCTAGAGCAATGCGACAGCGCTTGTCACAGATGGATCGCGATACGTTAGTACAGCTTCTCGCTCAACGTCAAGATTTAAGCGAAGCACAAGTCAATCAAATTATTGACGAAGTACAGGCAAATATTCGTAATTTTGTCAAAGCTCCGCGTCGTATAGCTAGTCGCGCCAAAGGACAAGTGTTAGACTTTGAGGCTAGTTTAGAAGATTATTTGCGTTCTACCGACAAAGAAGAACTCAATCCTGAAAGCATCAAACGCGATTTACAGCAGTTAGTCAACGATCCCAGAGTGGGAATGAGTCGAATTAGCGATCGCCTTTCTCAGTTCGATCGTTCTACGATAACTGCTTTACTCGCTCAAAGGGAAGATATCTCCGAACAAGAAGCCGCCGAAATTAGCGATCGCATCTTCTCGGTTCGCGACCAAATCATGGCACAATGGCAACAAGTCCAAGGTGCAGTCCAACAGGTCATCGATAGTATTTTGGGACGTATTCGCAGCTATCTCAACTCCTTAGACCGTCCCGAACTCAACTACGAAGGGATTAAAACAGACGTACAGACAATGTTCGACGACCCCGAAGCCGGATTTGAAGCTATGCGATCTCGCCTTTCGCAATTTAACCGCGACACCTTAGTAGCGATTTTGAGTTCTCGCGAAGACATCTCCGAAGCCGATGTTAACCGGATCATCGATCAAATCGAACATACTCGCAACCGCTTGTTACAACGAGCCGAACGCCTGCAATTACAAGCCCAACGACGCTTAGAAGAAGTGAAACTAGAAGCCCAGCGACAAGCAGAAGCCACTCGCAAAGCAGCCGCAGCCGCAGCTTGGTGGTTATTTGCTACCGCGTTAATTTCCGGTATCGCTTCCAGTCTAGGTGGCGCATTAGCCGTCGTAGACTAGGCTGGTGATTGGGAACTGGTGATTGGGGACTGGGGACTGGGGACTGGGGACTGGGGACTGGTGATTGGGGACTGGTGATTGGGGACTAGGGACTGGGGACTGGGGACTGGGGACAGTTACCAGTGAACAGTTTATCCTCCCTCTTCCTTGTCTCCCATCTCTAGAGATAACTGATAACTTACAACTGATAACTGATAACTGTTCACTGTTCACTGAAAACCCTCTCCCTTGTCTCCCATCTCTAGAGATAACTGATAACTTACAACTGATAACTGATAACTGTTCACTGTTCACTGAAAACCCCCTCCTCACTGGTAACTGTTAACTGAAAACCCCAATCGAGTCAAACCGTCCTAAAAGGTTCGGAAACCAGCACTTACGAGAGAATGTCAACCCCCGTCACTATATAGGAAAGAAAGTCTGTAAATTGAAACGAGACACAAATCGAATCTTTATTTAAATTTCACTCGGTTCAATTTCTTCTGTTGCACTGAAGAATATCTGTAGTTAGATTGGGAGTAGCTTTTACATGGCTAAAGTAGTTGGTATTGACCTCGGAACGACAAACTCTTGCGTAGCAGTAATGGAAGGTGGTAAACCCACCGTTATTGCCAACGCCGAAGGATTTCGTACCACTCCATCCGTTGTCGCTTATGCTAAGAATGGCGATCGCCTCGTCGGTCAAATCGCGAAACGTCAAGGGGTAATGAACCCCATGAATACTTTTTACTCGGTTAAGCGTTTCATGGGTCGCAAATTTGATGAAGTAACCACTGAAACTACCGAGGTTTCTTACAAAGTTCTGCGCGACAATAACGGCAACGTTAAACTTGATTGTCCCGCACTCGAAAAACAATTCGCCCCCGAAGAAATTTCTGCCCAGGTACTGCGTAAGTTAGTTGAAGATGCTAGTAAGTATCTTGGCGAAACAGTAACTCAAGCAGTAATCACTGTTCCTGCTTACTTTAACGATTCTCAGCGTCAAGCGACTAAAGATGCTGGTAAAATCGCTGGTGTGGAAGTGCTGCGGATTATTAACGAACCTACCGCCGCTTCTCTGGCTTACGGTTTAGATAAGAAAAGTAATGAAACTATCCTGGTTTTTGACTTAGGTGGTGGTACCTTCGACGTATCCATCCTCGAAGTTGGCGATGGTGTATTTGAAGTTTTAGCTACTTCTGGCGATACTCACCTTGGCGGTGACGACTTTGATAAGAAAATAGTTGATTATCTAGCAGCAGAATTTAAGAACGCAGAAGGTATCGATCTTCGTAAAGATAAGCAAGCTTTGCAACGCTTAACTGAAGCCGCAGAAAAAGCTAAAATTGAACTTTCTAGCGTTACCCAAGCCGATATTAACTTACCTTTTATCACCGCTACTCAAGAAGGTCCTAAACATCTCGATATGACCTTGACTAGGGCTAAATTTGAGGAACTGTGTTCCGATCTAATCGATCGCTGTCGCATTCCGGTAGAAAATGCAGTTCGAGATGCGAAAATTGATAAAAGCGCGATTAATGAAGTAGTTTTAGTTGGTGGTTCTACTAGAATTCCTGCGGTTCAAGAATTAGTTAAGCGCGTATTGGGTAAAGACCCCAACCAAGGTGTAAACCCTGATGAAGTAGTAGCAGTTGGTGCAGCTATCCAAGCTGGTGTCTTGGCTGGTGAAGTTAAAGATATCCTGCTGTTAGACGTTACACCTTTGTCTCTGGGTGTGGAAACCTTGGGTGGTGTAATGACGAAAATTATTCAGCGCAACACCACTATTCCTACTAAGAAGTCGGAAACTTTCTCGACTGCGGTTGATAACCAAAGTAATGTGGAAATTCATGTTCTTCAAGGTGAACGGGAACTCTCGAAAGATAACAAGAGTTTGGGTACTTTCCGCTTAGATGGTATTCCTCCCGCACCTCGTGGTGTACCGCAAATTGAAGTAACTTTCGATATCGATGCTAACGGTATCCTCAACGTTACTGCGAAAGATAAAGGTACTGGAAAAGAACAATCGATCAGTATTACTGGTGCTTCTACCTTACCGCAAGATGAAGTTGAGCGGATGGTTAATGAAGCGGAAGCTAATGCTAATACTGACAAAGAACGTCGTGAGAAAATCGATCGCAAGAACCAAGCTGATTCTTTAGTTTATCAAGCTGATAAGCAACTGCAAGAGTTGGGTGATAAAGTCCCTGCGGCTGACAAGTCGAAAGCAGAAGGCTTAATTAACGATTTGCGTGATGCGGTTGCTCAAGAAGACGATGAGAAAATTCAAGCTGTGATGCCTGAGTTACAGCAAACACTTTACACTATCAGTACTAACTTGTATCAACAAGCTGGCGGTCCCGCACCTGGTGGTCCTGGTGGTCCTGGTGGTCCTGGTGGTCCTGGTGGTCCTGGTGGTCCGACTCCCGATGGTGCAACTGGTGCAGGTCCTAGCGATAGTTCTGACAGTGGCGATGATGTCATCGATGCTGAGTTCTCGGAAAGTAAGTAATGATGGTAGGGGCGCCAAAATTTGTCCCGCCCCTTTACCATTGAATTTTATTTTTGTCAAGAAAATGACCTCGCCTCAATCTTTAGGCGGGGTTTTTGCTAAGGTGTGAGTAGCGATCGCGCAACAGTTTTTTTCTAATTCCCAATCCCCAATCCCCCGTCCCCAGTCCCTAGTCCCCAATCACCTTATGGTACAACTAGAATCAGCATCTGGCTCTGAAATTATCTACCCAGACAGTGACGGTCAACCAATGGCTGATAATACTAAACAATACCGCACGATTGTCTGGATTCATGCTGGTATTGAAGCTTTGTATAAAGACGATCCTGATGTTTTTGTGGCTGCCGATCTATTGTGGTATCCTGTTGAAGGAGATAATACTATTCGTCGCGCTCCTGATGTTATGGTTGCTTTTGGTAGACCAAAAGGAGACAGAGGTTCTTATAAACAGTGGTTAGAAAATAATCTCCCACCACAAGTAGTATTTGAAATCCTTTCTCCGGGTAATACACTCCGAGAAATAGCAGCCAAACAACAATTTTACGATCGCTATGGGGTCGAAGAATATTATCTTTACGATCCAGATACAAATGACTTGACAGGATGGCTGCGTCGTGGTAAAAGATTACAAGTAATTGACGAAATGATCGGTTGGGTGAGTCCCCGATTAGGAATTAGATTTGCAATGGGGACGGAATTAGAGCTTTATCGTCCAGATGGAGGGCGCTTTGCGACTTATCTCGAAGTTTTAGAGCAACTTGATAGCGAACGCGAACGAGCCGAACAAGAACGCGAATTAGCCGAACAAGAACGCGAACGAGCCGAACAAGAACGCAAATGAGCCGAACAAGCAGAAGCGTTACTCACAGCCGAACAAAGACGCAACGAAGCTTTAGCTGCACGATTGAGAGAAATGGGGATCGATCCCGACCAATTATAGATTAATCGATTTCATCAGGAAAAGCACCTGGGCGCACAGCGATCGCCACCGTCTTACTTTTCCGTTTCACTTCAACTTCTAAAACTTCCCCAATTACACTTGCTTCTACTTGTTGTTGAACATCACCTGCGGTTTCAATATTTTTCCCACCAACTTTAATAATCACATCTCCGGTTTGGAAACCTGCGAGATCTGCGGGAGAATTAGGAACAACGCGCATAACAATGACACCTTTATCTTCATCGATATTCAAATTCAAATCCACATCTTCATTAATTTGCTTTCTCAACTCCGAGTTAAGCGTCATCATTTGAATACCCAGATAAGGATGATCTACCTTTCCCTTCGTAAACAATTGACTAGCAATCCGTTCAGCAGTTTCAATGGGGATAGCAAAACCTAACCCTTGTGCATCAGCGCGAATAGCAGTATTAATACCAATAACTTGACCTTGAGCATTCAGCAACGGACCGCCAGAATTACCAGGATTAATTGCTGCATCAGTTTGAATAAAACTAACTCGCTTATCCGGAACACCCACCTGAGAACTAGAACGTCCCAAAGCACTGATAATTCCCACTGTAACAGTATTATCCAATCCTAAAGGATTACCGATCGCGATCGCCCATTCTCCAGGAGTTAAATTTTCTGCTTTACCTAACTTAACTGTCGGTAAATTACGACCATCTATTTTAATTACTGCAATATCGGTAACTGAATCAGTTCCCAGTACCTCACCCTCGAAAATCTGACCATCTTTGAGAGTTACTTTAACCCTATCTGCACCTTCAACCACATGAGCATTAGTAATTAAGCGTCCATCGGAACTTAAAATAAAACCCGAACCCGTACCTCGTTCTAATTGACGTTTGGGAATTGGTACTTCATCCCCAAAAAAGCGTCGAAAAAACGGATGTTGGAAAGATTCGGGAATTTCTTGACTAACTTGACGAGAAGCATCGATGCGGACTACCGCCGGACCCACTGCTCTTACCGCCTCAGCGATAAAATTAATATTACCTTCAACGGGGTTAGCTGACGGTACTGGAAAAGATTGTAGTGCGGCGGGCAGCACTTGGGGAAGTTCCTGACGTTGTTGCTTTGCTAACAAATAGCGATTCCCGACAAATCCAGCACCACCACCCAGTGCTAATAAAGTTAAATATATACCTAATTTCTTAATAAATTGGCTCATTTTTCTTGAGAGTTCTAGGATGACAGCACTACCAAATTTTTGCTCGTACTTTCCTCTAATGTAGTCCAGATCTAATTTGACCGCTAACTATAATCAATCAAGGGGCGATGGCGATCGCCCCTTGTCAAATTTTAAGAGTTCACTGTTCCCTTGCCAAAGAATTTTGGTGGTTCTTTGAGGGTGTAAACTTGAGTATGTTCGGCGATCGCGCGACGGATATGAGCAGGTGTTTGTAACATTCCTAACAAGGTTGTTCCATCCATTAACTTAAATCCACCGTTAGTTTTTTCCTCT
The DNA here is from genome assembly GCF_020144665.1 of Oscillatoria salina IIICB1. Classification (NCBI taxonomy): domain Bacteria; kingdom Bacillati; phylum Cyanobacteriota; class Cyanophyceae; order Oscillatoriales; family Oscillatoriaceae; genus Oscillatoria; species Oscillatoria salina. Next base: position 35,050 of record NZ_JAAHBQ010000050.1, read on the forward strand.
AACAAGCGATCGATCGCTTGGGGATCTGGTAAAGTATCTATTGTTTCCTGGGAAGCTAGTCCAAAACCCCACGGAGAGGCGTAAGTAGGTACGTGGGAAGCGTAAGAAACCACATTCGCAAAGACAGTTTTCAGAGTATTAATTAAACGAGCGTGTAGCTTAATTTCCCCTGGTGAAACTGGACCTGCTTGGACAACAAAAAATCCTTTTGGTGCAAGTACGCGCTGAACTTTCTCAAAATACTCTTTGGTAAACAATTGGAACGACGGACCTGATTCAATCGGATCGCTAAGGTCGGAAATAATTATATCCCACTTTTGCTCAGTTGTATCTAAAACTTCCAAAGCATTAGCAATCTTTAACTCAACGCGAGGATCGTCAAAAACATTTTCGTGCATTTCTCGAAGATGTTCTCGACAAGCTTCAACTACTTCACCGTCGATGTCTACCATTGTCACTTGCTCGATGGTTTTCCAGCGCAATACTTCTCTTACTGTAGCACCTTCACCGCCACCCAGGATGAGAGCTTTTTTTGGTGACTGATGAGAAATCATTGCTGGATGTACCAATGGTTCATGATACAAAAATTCGTCCCCAGTACAAGATTGCCATTTACCATCGAGGACTAATGCTTTACCATAAACACCAGTTTCTACGATGTACATCTCTTGAAATGCGGTTTTTTTGTAAGCAAGGATCTTAGTGATACCATGCTCGTAAACATCCCAAGGTGTGATGTACTCTTTGACCCACAAATCTGCTTTTAGTTCGCTACCAGCCATAGAAAAACCTCCATTAGCTTTTTTCGCACAAATTTATCATTATCTCACACTTGAAAATTCTCAGGAGCATTTTTTCTCTATTTTTTGGCTGCCAAAGCGAGATAAATATGAATAAAAGTTGCAATTTGCGCTCAATGTCACAATTATCTGCTAATTTTTCGGCAACACATCTGCAAATAAGAGTAAAATGCGATCGAAAATAGGTTCTCCAGCACGAGTAGAGATAATCGTGCGGACTAATTCAATTAAATCGCTGTCAAGGTAGCGATCGCTCTCCACAATTTTACTAGCTGGATAAAAACTCACATCATCAACTTGCATTTCATTCGTCGAACCAGTGCGCCACTTACGGTCTTTCGCATTCCAGGAAATCGACTTACCGCGCAAGGTAAACTGAAACCATTCTATGCGATCGGATCGCATTTCGATAAAAAGATCAAAATAAGGTTCCCCACCTTGATACCAAACTCTCATCCCTTGTTCATCGTTTTCAGGAGTCAAGATTTTCGGGTCTATTCGTCGTAAGGAAGCACCTAACGCTACAATTTCATCTGGATGAATGAGGGTCATCTTGTTTTGTCCAGCTAGCTGGTTAGTCCGGTAATATTTAATCATCTCAAAAGTGGGGACGTGGCAAAAAGAAATCCAATAGGTTACAATCGCCCTAACTAAGGGAGTGAGTAAAATCTCCAAAAATTGGCAAATTTTCACACTTCACTTCTTATACTTCGTAGCTGCGGCTAATCTGTCCGGCTTGAACGCTGAGAATTTGAGAAGCTTTAATCCATTCTGGATCGAAAGAACCCAGATGTGTAGTTGTGATTAAGGTTTGAAAGCGCGATCCGATCGCTTCGAGCAAGTGATTTTGACGGTTAGGGTCTAATTCCGCCAAAACGTCGTCTAAGAGCAACAGAGGCGGTTCTCCGACGACTTCTGCAATTAACTTTAACTCGGCTAATTTCAAAGCTAAAACTAAAGTTCGCTGTTGTCCTTGGGAACCATAAGAGCGGGCTGGAGTTTCGTTAATTGTAAACTCAACTTCATCTCGATGGGGACCAACTAAGGTTTTACCCTGTTGTTGTTCGGGAAGACGACGTTGTTGAATCTTCTCTAAAAAAGCTTGTTGCACCCTTTCTGGATTGTCTTCTGTCCAACTTATATTCGGATTATATTTTATTTCTAGCACTTCTGTCTTACTACTGATTTTAGCGTGCCAAACTTGTGCTAATGGTGCAAGACGTTTGATAACTCTAGCCCTACGTCTGGTTACTCGCGAACCATTTGCGGCTAATTGCGCGTCCCACAAAGTTAATTGTGCCTGATAATCTTTAACTTGTGATTGGTTTGCGTCTAAATTACGCATTTCTTTAAGCAAAGCATTGCGCTGACGCAAAACTCGTTCGTACTGCTGCAAAATATAAGCATAAATTGGCTCTAGCTGTATGAGTAACGAATCTACCCAATTGCGGCGACGTTCCGGCGCCCCACGAACTAAATCCAAATCTAAACTAGAAAATTGTACCGCATTAACAACACCGAGAAATTCTAACTGACGGCGCAGATTTTCTCGATTTAAACTGAGTGTACGACGACCGCGATCGCGTAAGGTAATCGCTAGGTCTACTGTACCGTAAGCTTTTTCCAGAGTAGCGCCAATTTGTCCAGCCGTCGTCCCTGACATCACCAAATCGCGATCGCGCGAGGTTCGATGACTTTTCAATGTTGCTAATAATTCTACTGCTTCGAGGAGATTTGACTTACCTTGAGCATTATCTCCCAGCAAAATTGTCTTCGGAGCCTCGAAATTAATTTTACTATCTCGATAATTCCGAAAGTTACGCAAGTGCAAGCTTTTCAGAAACATTTATCTGTTGGGGATTGGGGACTGGGGACTGGGGATTGGGGATTGGTGATTGGGGACTGGGGACTGGGGATTGGGGATTGGTGATTGGGGACTGGGGATTGGGGATTGGGGACTGGGGATTAATTTTCACGTAGGGTGCATTTAGCAGTTTTCAGCGACCAGTTATTAGTTTACCTTCCAATTCGCTCAATTCTTCTCCCTCTCACCAGTGTATGCTTTTCAAGCACTGACGCGAATCGGAGCAAAAATTAAGGGCGAAATTTCCTAAGTTTTACCTGCTCTATTTTCCCCCATTTCCTTAGCTTTCCCGGCTGAAAATCAATCACATGAAGCGAAAAAATATTCCCTTGTCAGCTTCTTTGTCATCATCCTCTCCCAGTCCCCAGTCACCACTCACCAGTCCCCAGTCACCAGTCACCAGTCACCAGTCCCCAATCCCCAGTCACCACCTCCCCAGTCCCCAATCCCCAGTCACCACCTCCCCAGTCCCCAATCCCCAGTCACCACCTCCCCAGTCCCCAGTCACCAGTCCCCAATCACCAATCACTTGCGAGATTTGTACCAGCGAATGAATAACTTTTCTAACTCCACCCAAACAAAGATTAAGGTACTAAAACCTAAACAAATCAAAAGTTCGAGGGGGCTGAGAAACTCTGTATCGAAGAAATTCCGTAAAAATGGCACATAAACCAAGAGTAATTGCAACAGAGTCGTCACGACTACCGCAGCAAGTAAAAACTTATTACCCAAAGGATTCATTTCGATCGCTAGTTTATTATTAGAGCGAACGGCGATCGCGTGTCCCATTTGACCGATGCAAAGGGTGGTAAAGACCATTGTTTTCCAACGTTCGGGATTACCTTCTCCTTGAGAATAATAAAATGCCCATGCCATTAAAGCGATCGTGGTAATCGAAAAAATTATCCCAATCCGAACAATATAAAAGCCTAAACCTCTAGCAAAAATGCTTTCTTGGGGATTAAAGGGAGGACGACGCATGACGTTAGGTTCGGCGGGTTCGACGGCTAATGCGAGGGCTGGTAAACCGTCGGTGACAAGGTTCATCCAGAGAATTTGTAGGGGGGTTAGGGGAACGTCGGGAAGTCCGAGTAAGGGTGCAGCCGCAATGGTTAAGACTTCACCAACGTTACTTCCGAGAATGTATTTGATAAACCGACGAATATTGGCGTAAACGACTCTACCTTCTTCGGTAGCGGCGACAATCGTGGCAAAGTTATCGTCTAGTAATACCATGTCGCTAGCTTCTTTAGAGACATCTGTACCTGTAATACCCATTGCGATACCAATATCAGCTTGTTTGAGTGCGGGTGCGTCGTTAACACCGTCTCCTGTCATAGCGACAAATTTGCCTTGTTTCTTCAAAGCTTGAACAATTCGCAGTTTGTGTTCTGGAGAGACGCGGGCGTAAATAGTTACATCGTCTACTTGTTGTTCGAGTTCGCTTTGAGATAACTGAGATAAGTGTACACCTGTGAGGACATGACTATTACCATCGGTGATTCCTAATTGTTGCGCGATCGCGACGGCGGTGAGTTGATGATCTCCGGTAATTAATACTGGTCGAATTCCGGCTGCACGACATTTGGCTACTGCTAATTTTACTTCGGGGCGGGGTGCGTCGAGCATTCCGACTAATCCTAACCAAGTTAATTCTTTTTCATTGGTTTCGGCTTCGGTGGCGTCGGGAATTTGCTTGATGGTTTTGTAGGCAAATCCGAGGACGCGCAAACCACGACTAGCCATTTGGTCGTTATTTTCGAGGATGCGATCGCGCATTTCTGGGGTGAGGGGAATTATTGCTTCGCCTTCTTGATATGTCTCGCAGCGCTCTAAAATTAATTCTGGCGAACCTTTGCTAAATAACCAATATTTCTTTGACTCGGTTTCTTTGGTGTCCACCGGACAAATAACGCTCATTCGCTTGCGTTCTGAGGAAAAAGGAAATTCTCCTAAGCGAGGATACTTACTTTGTAAAGTCTTTTGTTCTAATCCTGCTTTTCCTGCTAGGGAAAGTAATGCACCTTCGGTGGGGTCGCCTAAAATTGTCCATTCACCGTTGTCTTCCTGTTGCAAAATGGCATCGTTACAAATTACGTTGGCTAGCAGTAATTTTTCTACTTCTGGTGTTTCTTTGACTGCTACTGGTTGGTTTTCTGGGTTGAGAAATTCGCCTTCGGGAGTATATCCTTCCCCTGTCACCTGTAAAGTGTTACTAACGGTAATTACTTCTTGAACTACCATTTTATTTTGGGTCAAGGTTCCGGTTTTATCCGAACAAATGGTATTCACGCTTCCCAGAGTTTCTACTGCGGGGAGTTTCCGGATTAAAGCTTGACGCTTAACCATGCGTTGTGTACCGATCGCCAGAGTTACAGTAATTACTGCTGGTAATCCTTCAGGAACTACGGCTACAGCCATACTTAAGGATACTTCAATTAGTTGGCGCAAGCGACTAAAGCCTCCGCTTTGAATTACACCACCCACGATGACAATGACGACTAAAATTAGCGAACCCGTAACTAAAACGTTCGCTAGTTGGGTCATTCGCTTCTGTAGCGGCGTATCTTCGCTTTCCACTGCTTGCAGCATTTCGGCGATTTTACCCAGTTCTGTGTGCATTCCTGTGGCAGTTACGACCATTTTTCCTCGTCCCTGTACCACTTCCGTACCGCAGAAAACTAGATTGACGCGATCGCCGAGGGCTGTTTCTGGGCTTAATTCTACTTGCGCTTGTTTGCTTACTGCTGCTGCTTCTCCGGTTAAAGCTGCTTCTCTGATTTGCAGGTTAGCTGCTTCAATTAATTGTCCGTCGGCTGCTGGTTGTACTCCCGCTTCCAAAAGGACAATATCTCCGGGTACTATTGTTGCCGCATCAACTTCAATGGTTTGCGAGTCCCTAACTACGCGTACTTTCGGTGAGGAAAGTTGTTTTAAAGCGGCTAAAGCTTTTTCTGCACGGCTTTCCTGAAGATAACCTAAAACGCCATTGAGAATGACGATTAACAGAATGGCGATCGTGTCTTTAAAGGGAATTCCTCCTTCTGCACCACCGCCATTTTGTAGTTCAATTAAATCCAAAATCCCGGAAATAATCGCTACAGCGATCAGCATTAACAACATGATATTGTTAAACTGATCGAGTAGAATTTGCCAAGAAGAGCGTCCACCCGTTTCTTGCAGTTCATTAGCACCGTAACGCTGCAACCGCCGTTCAACCTCGGCTGAGGTTAAACCGGTTTGGGGGTTACTCTCTAGCTGTTGTAATGTTGACTCAACTGATTGGGAGTGCCAGGGACGTATTTCTGCGGGAGTAGAATCAGGGGAAGTAGATTGAGTCACAGGAAATTTTTTTGCTGAAGATACATTGATCTTAGATCTTAAAACCTGACCGGGATCGCGAGCGTAATTATTGACTTTTAGTTACATCTGTGATATACAAAGGCTCATCAGTTATCAGTGACCAGTTAACAGTTTATTCCCTAATTCCTCTTGTCTCCCCCTCCTGCTTGTCTTCTCCCTCTCCCCCAATCCCTTGTCTCCCTAGTCTCCAATCTCTATGGATAACTGATAACTTACAACTGATAACTGTTCACTGTTCACTGTTCACTGTTCACTGTTCACTGAAAACCCCCTCTCCCTTGTCTCCCAATCCCCAATCTTTAATCCCTAATCCCCAGTTATTCTAATTTCACCTTGCTCAATTTCTTCTCTTGACAATCCTGACTGATAACTGATTACTGATTACTGATAACTGCTAAGTGAAAACACCAGTCCCCAATCACTTATGAGCCGAAGTGAGGGAACTACGAACCAGAGAAGCTTGAACAAGCTCCTCCAAACCAGCAGATGTCAACAACTTTTCCCAATCACTCGCCAAGGCTAAATCATCGGGGCGAGATCGGTAAATCTGAGCTAACTTAGCTAGAGAATCGTACCAAATTTCGGCTTCTGCATACAACCTTGCCTGCTCTTGAGGTGAAGCTTGTTGCAGTTGAAGCGACAAAGGTGACTTGAGTTCGACTCGTTTAATCCAACCATTAGTCTCTCCCTTGGTTTCCTGCAAATCATCAACGATCGCCAGCGACCAATGATAAAGTTTATTTACTTCCAAAGGTAACAAACCAGCTTCGGCGGGGAGAGCGATCGTCACAATACCAGAAGTAGCAGATTTTTTGAACGTGGAGGTATAAATTTCTTCTCCCGTATCGCCATCTTCCAGACGAAACTCAACTTCCTGAATTGCCTGAGAATTAGAGCTAGAAGGAAGATAAATTAAAAAGCTGGGATAGGGATTAACCGTTACCCCAAACTGATTGCTCGTCGTCGGAACCAAAGCAATCGGCCGATCGATCGCAGTTGGAGAAGTCAGGCGACCACCACGAGTACCCCCTCGATCGAGACTCGTAGGAGTCCCGATATTTCCTGGCGGTTGGTATTCCTGAGCCTGCCAGCGTTCTGGTATATTCTGAGCAACAACAGACAGTGGTTGATTAATAATCACACTGCCGACAGCTACCATTAGAGCCAATCTAACAGAAAAGGCTGAAGACAGTTTGAGATAACGGCACATGGTTCGACTCATAATCCTCAGTTTAGTAAAAAAATACTCGGTGCTACTGCTCAACCTGCCTTAATTACTCTTACTCAGAAGAGGGAACAAGCTCAGAGCGAGTAGCAGTATCACTAGCAAACTCATATTGAGAAATATTCTGCAAGCCAACCGAGTTGAGTAATTTCGTCCAAGCTTGTTTAAAGTCAGGATTATTCGGTTCTTGCAGACGTGCTTCGTAAAGACTTGCTAAGGTTTCGGGCCACAATCCAGCTTCAGCATAGCGAACTATTCGTTCTTCGAGGGAATTTTCCTCTTCGATCAGGTTAGCAATGCTTTGCTTTTGAGGATCGCGATAAACATAACTTCGATCCCATTGCAGTGTTTGTTTGTTAAAGCCTTCACCGCAAGCGAGACTAACTTCCCAGCGATATCTTTGCGCCATCGCTAACGGATTCGCATCAGTCAAGGATGGCAAGTCAAGACGCATAATTCCATGCGGATTTTCGCCTACCCCATCAGCAGAACCGATTTGGTATTGAGTTTTGTATACCTCATTGCCAGTTTCATCTTCGAGTAAGAATTCTACTTCGACTACATCATCTGAATTAGTTTCTGGCAGATACCAAAAAAAGCTAGGATATCCAGAAGCAGTTATGGCTCCTTGATCTGGACCTAAAACTTGTAACTGTTGGTTGTTTTTGATACAAGGACCTCGAGTTGCCCCACCTTCGCGTCCTTCAGGTTTACCTCTTTCAGGAGGGTCAAATTTCCATTCAGTGGGCAATTGGTTAGAAATGGACTTTGGTAAAGACTGCGCCTGTAGTTTACCTAGAGCAGGCATTAACAGTCCGGTAGCTAAAAGTCCAATGACGAAGATTTTATCTAGAGAGCGTTTGAAAGATGCCACGATCGTATTGTTCTCCTAGTGAGAACTCGATTGTTTATGTATTTATGATGGCAGAAACCACAGAATAGTTCCGACTTTTACACAGCGATCGCCTTGTCGATCTGCCACGTGAGACTTTAACTTCTGCCTATAGCGAGTTACTATCTGACTGAGTAAGGTTCACAAAGAGCATTGCCTGATGTTTCTCTTTTGGTAAGTTAAGGGGTTGGATGGCTACTTGCGATTTTAGCGAAAGCAGCTACTCTGTAGACTGAAAAGTTTTTTCAACTACTTTTGTTTATTTAACTTCAATTAAGACAAGTATGATTCCCGATTCAGCCACTTCTTTTTCTCCTCAAAACCAGATTAGTCTGAGAACAATCCGACCCATTGCTGCGGCTGCAATTCACGGTATTTCCTTCCGAGGAAATGAGTTACTCGCGATTGACTCAACTAATGGTTATTTGTTGCAAATCGATCCTCGCACCGACGAAACTAAAATTTTGAATCCTCAGCATTGGTTAGAGTTTCGAGATGCTAAGGGTTTGGCAATTTCAGGAGATACTCTCTGGTTTACTAAGTACGAGAGTGTTTATTTTACTTCCCTCAATGGAGAGATTACACCTCAGCACTTCGTTACTTTACCTTATGAGGCTAATGGAGTGGCTGTTTTGGACAAAACAATTTATGTTACTTGCGAGCAGTACGGCTCGATTTTGATTTTTAGTCAGGAAACTGGGAGAGAAATTACTCGCCTTTATGCTCCTGGTATTGGTATTGAGAATATTACTGTTAAGGGTGAGGAACTCTGGATTTGTGATGCTACCGAACAAACTGTTTACTGTCTCGATCGCGCGACGGGTAAGTTACTCTTTAGTGTCCTGACTCCGTTTGAAAATCCCACGGGGCTAGCTTTTTATCCTCACCCGGAAACGGGGGAGGAGATACTTTATGTGTCTTATGCTTTCTCGGAACCTTATATTCGCGATAACCCTAATGCCGATCCCAATCATGAATTACAATACCGCGATCGCACTTTTGTTCACCCTCTCTATTTTCACTACAATCGTGAAAAGCATTATGCTCTTTCTAATGGCTATTTGGTCGAAATGTCTTATGTTGAAGAAATTTCTCCTCTCGAAGATATAGAACTAAAAGCACTTGAATGGCGGATTGCTTTACCCGCCGAAACCGATCGCCAAAAGGTGAAAAAAATTGAATTTGTGGGTTTGCCTTTTACTGAGGAAGTTGAAGATGGACAGCGCGTGGCGGTGTTTAAGTTTGATACTCTCTCTTCTCAAGATCGTTTGATTTTTGGCTGGAAGGCACTTTTAGAAGTTTGGAGTATTAAATATCAAGTTACTCCTGGTGATTGTGAATATCCTCCGGAGCTTTCTCCTAATTATCAAGAACGCTATTTAGTCGATGATGATGATTTGGCAATGGATAGCCCGATTATTATCGATGCGGCTCAGGAAGCTGTGGGAACGGAAACTAATTTGTTGCGGAAAATGTATAGCATTCGTAACTATGTTTATGACCGTCTTTCTTATGGGATTAAACCTTATATTGATACTCCGGATGTGGCACTAGAAAGGGGGGTTGGTTCCTGTGGCGAATATTTAGGTATTTTACTCGCACTTTCCCGACTTAATGGGATTGCTTGTCGCACTGTGGGACGCTACAAATGTCCGGCTCAACCTCATTTACGTGGGCTTCCTCTCGAACCAGATTTTAACCATGTTTGGATGGAATTTTATGTTCCGGGAATTGGTTGGTTGCCGATGGAATCTAATCCTGATGATATCTCTGAAGGTGGCCCTTATCCCACTCGCTTTTTTATGGGTCTTGCTTGGTATCATGCAGAAATGGCTAAAGGTGTTTCTTTTGAAAAGCTGATTAGTCAGGGAGTACCTGTTGATAAGGAAAAGGTTTCTATTGGTGAGTTGGCAATTAATCACGTTAGCTTTACTATTTTAGCTGAATTAAAGCCTTGATTTTCGTTTTTTAATAATGGTGCGACACAGCTAAAATTATGCACTCTTTAAGTTGGAACAATTTAATGATTTGATGCAGATAATTAGCTGTGCGATCTCCCTAGTTAGAAGTTAACATTTTTCTTCTTACTTGCTCCCATTCTAATCCTAATACATCTACTTGATATCGTTCTTGACCGAGAATAATTTGAATCTTTTTTTGACAACTAACTTGGTTAAGTTCTGTTAAAGCTGCTTGACGAAATTCTTGCTTTTCTTGTTTAATTTTTGTTAGTTGTGCTTCTAATTTGGCAAGTTCTTTTTGCCAATAAATTAATTCTGTTTGTACTGCTAAAGAACCTTTTTTCTGCAAAGCTAAACATTTTTTTTCACAATCTTTGAGTTTGGTATCTATTTCTGCTAAGTTGACTTCATTGATTAGTTCGTTAATGGGTTTTACGCTTAAAGAATCTAAAAAACTACCAAAACCTAAAAAAGCTAGGCGATAAATAGCTTGACGGCTAAATTCGCCAGCAAAAAAGCCGCTATGGGTATCGCATTTTTCGAGTCCGTTGGCAATTATTAAACGTAGATAATAAACTAATTTTGGTTCCCAAAACCACTTTTTGAAGCTTAAAATTTGTTGGTTTTTGTGGTTTGATTTAAGCGTATAATCCCGGTAATTTGTACAGTCAAAAAAGGTAAAAAGTTCGGCAATATTTTCTCCACCACTACCAAGATTACTAAAATATTTAACTTGGAAATTTTCTAAAGATTTGCGAATATTAAAAGAATCAATAAACAAGTTATTAAAAGAAAACTTACTATTATTTTCCTGACTAACTTGCTCTAAATTGACAATTCCATAAGGTAAACTATTTCTAATCCCTAAATTACCGAGACGATAACCACTGGTGCGAGTGCGGGCTGGAAAAGAGAAATAATTAGCAACTGTGGAGGCTAATCTTAAAGCAATATCTGCTTCATTACTGAATAAATAAGTTTCTTCAAAGCGACGCAAAGATGAAGCAAGAAAGTTTGCTCTCCCAGAAATAATCGTATTAATAGGAATATCAGGTGCAACTAAAACTAAACGTCCCAAGCGAAAAACTTTGCCAATATCTGCACTAGGTAATTTATCACCTGTTCCCAAGTTTCCTACGGAACGTAAGTCGAAGATATCTGAGAGAATTCTGACTACATTAGTGACGACTTCTCCTCCCATACTATGACCGATAAATGATAACTTTATTCGGTTATTTTCGCGCCAAAATCTTTTTGCTTTATTTTCTAATATTTCTCTTGCACCATCGCGCAAATTAGCTAATTCAGAGTTAGTTTCTTGAATTAAAATTTTATTAGCCAGATTAATAATTGTTTCTAATTCCGACCTGGAAAGATTAAAATTATTAGTAAGTAATAAAGATTCGACAGTTGTGTTTTTTACCGTACTTTCCAAGCAATAATCTTTAATAACTTTGTTGCTAATTATTTCGAGGAGAGAATCCGCGATCGCCAAATTCTCTACTGCATACAAATATTCCTTAACTTGAGACATTAGTAACTTAGTAACTTTAGGAATTAAGCTAACTTCATCTAAATAATTTTCCTTAGCTTTACTCATCAATAATTTATCCAATTGGCGGATAAATTCCACCAAATCGGGAACGCCAAAATTATCTGCCCGATACCGATCGCGAAAATAGCCAGATAATCTCATCAAAAACAAGGTAATAATTGCAAAGAAACCAAGCATTAACAGCAAAATTACCAAACTTAAAATTATTCCCCATTGACTCGCAAAAGCCAATTCCCTTAATTGAGGCAAATAAAGAAAAATAATCCCCACAAACCCTACCCAAAATATTGTTTTTGCCAAACTAGGAAGCGCAGTGACAGCCGTATAAATCTTACCAAACAAATCCTTGAGATTGCCATCAGTAAGTGATTCCGAAGACCAACGATAACCGACATAAATCAACTTATTAGCCTTTTCCACAAATTGACGGCTATTATCACTATTAACATATTCATGAATTTCCGCAAATCTTTTAATTGATTTTGGGCGACTATTGCTAAAACCATGAATAGAAATCACCAACTCAATAAAATCAGCAGGCTTGTGAATTTCCGTAATAACTTTTTGATAAATAAGATCCGCAAGCTGTTGAAGATTTTGCTGTTGTTGTGCCAAATTATTTTGACGACGCGAAGCCAGTTTATCCCCTTCCACATTAATTGGTGCGGTACTAAGAACAAAATAACCAGGAATACGCGGATTTTGCACATTCTTGAGTTGATAAATAGCAATTAAAGGCTTATCCATCAGTTTAACTATTCCGAAAAACTCAATCTAACAATTATATCCGATCGCCAAAAAATTATTTGCGCCTTTCTTTGCGCCTTTGCGCGAGATAAATAATTGGTATAGTAAAGACGAATTTAATTTAAAATAATCGAAAAAGAACAAGATTAGCCCTGGCATCGCAATTAAAAACAAAGGAGAAAATCAAGAATGGAAGTAATTCCAGCAATAGATTTATTAGAAGGACGCTGCGTGCGCTTGTATCAAGGAGATTATACGCTGTCGCAGGTGTTTAGTGACAACCCAGTGGAAGTAGCAAAGCGTTGGGAACAAGAAGGCGCAACGAGACTCCACGTGGTAGATTTAGATGGGGCGAAACAAGGTAAACCAGTTAATCACGAGGCGATCGCCGCAATCGTCAATTCAGTTTCCATTCCGGTAGAGGTAGGTGGTGGTTTACGCGATCGCACCAGTATAGCCCAACTTTTCGATTTGGGTGTACGTTGGGCGATCGTGGGTACAGTTGCAGTGGAACAACCCCAACTGGTGAAAGAGTTTTGTCAAGAGTTTCCTGGTAAAATTATCGTCGGCATTGACGCTCGTAATGGTAAAGTAGCTACCAAAGGTTGGCTAGAAACTTCCGAAGTAACAGCTACCGAACTCGCGCAACAAATGGCAGAATTAGGGGCAGCCGCGATTATTTACACCGATATTCTGCGCGATGGTACTCTCGAAGGTGTAAATACGGAAGCTTTACGAGAATTAGCCACGAAAATTGAGATTCCGGTTATTGCTTCTGGGGGCGTTAGTTCACTTAGCGATGTTTTAAGTTTACTCGCCCTGGAACCTGTCGGCGTAAATGGTGTAATTATCGGTCGCGCCTTGTATACTGGCGATATCTCTCTATCGGAAGCAGTAAAAGCAGTGGGAAATGGACGCTGGCAAGATATCCCTCCCGATACAGGATTTTCTAACTTCGCTTGATCTATCCTGCAACAGACGTGGAAAAAAGTAAGTTGCTGGATGCAAACACTGCTAGTTGTTCTCGGACTGTTAACGATCGCTATTGTCAGCTTTGATGTGCTGATTACTACTTTAACGTTAGGTGGCGGTGGTCCGATAACTAGCAGATTGTCTTGTTGGCTGTGGAAGATTGCCCTAAAAATTCACAATTGGCGTTCTAACCACCGACTGTTATTGTTTACTGGGTGGAGTATTTTAGTGGCGATCGCGCTACTATGGTTTGCACTTACTTGGCTAGGATGGACGTTGTTTTTCTGCGCTGAGAATTCGGCAGTAATTAATGGTAGCGATAAAATTCCTGCTAGTCTTACGGAAAGGATTTATTTTACTGGTTTTACGCTTTCAACTTTGGGATTAGGAGATTATCAACCTAATGGTACGATTTGGCAGTTAGCTACGGCAATTTGTTCGGCAAATGGTTTCTTTTTGGTGACGCTGACGTTTGCTTATTTGTTACCTGTGGTTTCCGCCGCTACTAATCAACGTCAATTAGCAGTATATATTTCTTCCCTTGGCGGTACTGGTGATGAAATCTTGATTAGGGCTTGGAATGGTCAAGATTTTGGACAGTTTGACCAACATTTGTTTGCTTTAGCGCCGATGTTGAGTCAACAGGGAGAAGCTCATTTTAACTATCCTGTACTTCATTATTTCCATAATTTGGAGCGATCGCAATCAATTATTTTGAGTTTAGTCGCTCTCGATGAGGCGATGACTCTGATGGAGTATGGTGTAAAAAAATCGTACCATCCGGATAAGTCTGCCTTGAATTCGGCGCGTCGAGCTAGCGCTGCTTATTTAAATACTCTTAAATCAGCTTATCTCAAACCTAGCGATCGCCATCCACCTCTTCCGGATCTTCATCGGTTGCGGCTGGCTGGAATTCCTACGGTTACGGATGAGGAGTTTCGTCAAGCAACGCAGAAGGTGACAAGACGGCGACGACTGTTACTAGCGTTGATTGAAAATGACGGTTGGACTTGGGACGCGATCGCTTCTAGCAAAACTACTAATCGCGCTAGCCATTTAGATGATGAAACGATGATTAATGAGGCTGTGTTGCATTAATTTAAGTGATGAAAAAGTTTAGATATTTGATTTGGGTATTCTTCGGATTAGTTGTTTTTTTGCTAGGTTGGGGCTTGATTGAACCTTACGTTATCGACACAGAAGAAGAAATTGCCACAATTCCTAATTTGCCGGAAATTTGGTCTGGCGAACGAGTGGCGCAAATCTCCGATTTTCAATTAGGAATGTGGTGGGATAACGATCCTACTATTCGCCGCATTGTTGATGACTTGATTGAGGAAAATCCGGCGGCGGTGTTAATAAGTGGTGATTTTATTTATCATGCTACTCCCAATCCGGAAAAAGAAATAAATCGTGCTGTAAATTTGCTTCGTCCTCTGACAAAAGCGGGTATTCCTACTTATGCTGTACTCGGCAATCACGATTATGGTATGAGACAGTTAAATTCCCAACCTAAAGAAGATTTAGCTGCTAATTTAGAAGCCGCATTAGCCGAAATTGGCGTGGATGTTTTGCAAAATGAAGCTATTCTACTTCCGCCGCCAGAAAATACTAATCAAGCTAATTCTGCGCCTCTTTATTTAGTTGGTGTTGGGGCTTATTTAGCTGAAAATAGTCAACCAGAAAAAGCTTTGGCTGATCTTCCCGAAACCAGTCCGCGAATTGTGATGATGCACAATCCTAATTCCTTTGCTGCTTTCCCTGCTAATACGGCACCTTTGGCTATTGCTGGACATACTCATGGAGGACAAATTCGCGTTCCTTTTACACCTGAATGGTCGTGGGTTACTTTGAAGCGGGAAAAGTTAGAACATATTGATGGTTGGGCGGAAGATTATGGCGCATCTGGTAATCAACTTTATGTTAATCGGGGGATTGGTTTTAGCGATCTTCCCATTCGTTTTAATTGTCCGCCAGAGGTGACTTTTTTTACACTTATGTCTGAGGAGGAAGTTGGATCGTGAAGTCGGTTTGGGATGCTATAAATTGGGCTTTGGGACTTGAGGCTGTTAAACTGACTTATTGGCAAATGGGCTTGCGGGCGGCGGTTATTTATGTAGCAATTATTATTATGATTCGCGTTGGTGGCGATCGCCGTTTTCTCGGCAAACACGCAGCAATGGATGTTCTCTTAACCGTCATTTTGGGGTCTACTCTCAGTCGCGCTATTAATGGCGGTGCGCCTTTTTTTCAGACTTTGGCTGCGGCTGTGGTTTTGGTGGGAATTCATCGCTTGTTCGCCGCGATCGCGTTTTATTTCCCTCGTTTTGATAATTTGCTTAAAGGTCATTCGCGCATCCTCATTCGTGATGGTCAAATTCGTCAACAAACTCTTCGTCAAAGTCATCTTACTCATGCTGATTTAGAAGCTGCTTTGCGCTTAAAGGCTAAACTTGATGACTTTCAACAAGTGAAACTTGCTCGTCTCGAAAGTGGTGGCGAAATTAGTGTTATGCCTCAACAAAAGCCGATTCAAGTTGTTGAAGTTACTGTGGAAGATGGGGTGCAAACTTTGCGGATTGAGCTTGACTAATTCAAGATTTTGCTATATTATTTAGATAGTTCTTTTCATAATGAAAATCTGAGCATTTAAGTTTTTACAGTCAGATTCCCATTATAAAGCAAGTATAAATCTTTTTCTCAAAAAAAGCAATATTTGTCGCCCAAACTTTGCAAATTGAGCTTGACCAAATTTAAGATTTTGCTATACTATTTAGATAGTTCTTTTCATAATGAAAATCTGAGCATTTAAGTTTTTACAGTCAGATTCCCATTATAAAGCAAGTATAAATCTTTTTCTCAAAAAAAGCAATATTTGTCGCCCAAACTTTGCAAATTGAGCTTGACCAAATTTAAGATTTTGCTATATTATTTAGATAGTTCTTTTGATAATGAAAATCTGAGCATTTAAGTTTTTACAGTCAGATTCCCATTATAAAGCAAGTATACCTCTTCCCAAAAAGAAAAGCAACAGTTACCTCAAGAAAACTTAAACAAAAAGAAACAAATCTCTTAACCTGTAAACCGATAAGCAAAATATGCCCCAATATTTCGGACAACTGCCAGTAGCAGAAACCCTCTGGACAACAGCCAAAAGCATCAAAACCTACAGCAAAGTCAAACAAGGAATAGACTGTAAATGTAATAACGGCGAACTACTAACAATCAGAGTATTAGCTAATAACTTAATCAGAGTACGTCTCGCCCCCAAAGGAGAACTAAAACCCCGTCGTCCTTGGGCAGTAACAGTAGCAGATGAAGAATGGTCGCCCGTCGAATTTAAAATCCAAGAAACCGCAAGCGATCTAACAATAATCACCGCCGAAATGCGCGTCCAAATTCAGCGCGAACCAGTCAAAATTGAATATTTTGATAAAGACAATCGCCCCTTTGCTGGCGACACCTCAGACAGAATGGGTTGGCGCGAAGGAGAAATTTCTATATGGAAAAAAATTGAGTCAAACGAACACATTTACGGCTTAGGAGAACCACCCGGATTACTCGATCGACTAGGGCAAAAACACACCATGTGGACTACAGATGCTCTTGATTATACATCTCAGACCGATCCGATGTATCAAGCAATTCCCTTTTACATGGCAGTACGTCCGGAAGTCAGTTACGGATTATTATTGAACAGCACTTATTGGAGTCAATTCGATCTTGGCTGTACCCAACCAGAAGTAATACAAATACAAAGTAAAACAACCGAATTAGATTATTACCTTATTCACGGTTCCACACCAGCAAAAATCCTCGAAACCTACACTCAACTAACAGGAAGAATGCCGTTACCACCAAAATGGGCATTAGGTTATCATCAGTGTCGTTGGAGTTACGAATCCGAAACAGTAGTTAAAGAATTAGCCAGAGAATTTCGTCAGCGTGAAATCCCTTGCGATGTTATTCATTTAGACATCGATTATATGAGAGGATATCGAGTCTTTACTTGGAGTCCCAAACGCTTTCCCGAACCCAAACAAATGTTGCAGGAACTCCAAGAACAAGGCTTTAATGTAGTAACAATTATCGATCCTGGAGTTAAATACGAACCAGAAGCAGACTATGAAATATTTGACGAAGGATTAGCTCACGATTATTTTGTTAGAAAACCAGACGGAGAATTATTTTATGGCTACGTTTGGCCCGATAAAGCAGTTTTCCCCGACTTTATGCGTCCCGAAGTTCAAGAATGGTGGGGAGAGTGGCATCAAAGCTTAACAGAAATCGGCATTGCAGGTATTTGGAATGATATGAATGAACCTTCGATCGCTAACCGTCCTTTTGGTGATGGTGGGGAGAAAATCTTCTTTCCTCTCGATACACCCCAAGGTTCAGAAGAAGCAAGAACCAACCATGGGGAAACGCATAATTTGTATGGCTTAATGATGGCAGAAGCGACATACGAAGGGTTAAAAAAAGTGCGTCCCAATCGGCGATCGTTTTTGTTAACTCGTTCGGGTTATGCAGGTATTCAACGTTACTCAGCAGTTTGGACTGGAGATAACTTTTCCTTGTGGGAATATCTTGAAATGTCCTTACCAATGTTGTGTAACCTCGGTTTATCGGGAGTGGGTTTCGTCGGTGCAGATATTGGTGGATTTGCGGAGAATGCAACCGCAGAACTATTTGCGCGCTGGATACAAGTAGGAATGCTTTATCCGTTAATGCGATCGCACTCAGCCATGTCTACAAATCAACAAGAACCTTGGCATTTTGGAACCGAGACAGAAAACATTTGTCGCGAATACATCCAACTGCGCTATCGTCTCCTACCTTACATTTATAACTTGTTTTGGGAAGCAGCAAGCAAAGGTGCGCCAATTTTACGTCCCTTAGTTTATCAATATCCTGCTGACAAGAACGTATCTCAACTTCACGATCAAATCTTATTAGGTGCAAACATCATGGCTGCACCAGTATATCGTCCCGGAGTCGAATGTCGCGCAGTCTATTTACCCGCAGGAAAATGGTACGACTGGTGGAGTGGGGAAGAATTCACCGGAGGAAAGCATATTTTAGCCGACGCACCCTTAACCAAAATGCCGCTTTTTGCTTGTGGTGGTGCGATTATTCCTCTGCAACCTGTCATGCAATACGTCGATCGATATCCAGTAGAAGAGTTAACTTTGCGCGTGTATCCAGGTGCAGGAGAGTTTACCCTTTACGAAGATGATGGTGATAGCTTCGATTATCAACAAGGTGCTTTTTGTCAGACTACATATCGCGTCCGAGAAGAGTCAAAAGAAGTTATTTTTGAGGTAGAAAAAAGAATCGGAAATTGGCTACCACCAAAGCGCGAAGTTATCGTTGAGTTAGTTGGTGTTGGTGAGAAGCGTTTTGTTGATGATGGTACAGCAAAGGAATTGAAATTTAGTCGTTAAATAGACACAAATTTGAATTAGGTATGAGTACCGACTAATACCAAGTTGCGTCCAGAGATAGTGTCCTTGCAAGTCGATGGCTACGCCGATATTACAGTACGTGTGGAAAAATGTCATCCTTCGCTTCGCGAAGGATCTTGGACACTCAGGATGACGTAAATTGAAACGAAGAAGAAAATGTTACAGATGTTATACCAAGTTGTGTCCAGACATTTCCTTCATTTCTATTAAATCTTTTAGTGTTTCGTGTCCTCTAGAACATCAATTCCAAATACCCCTAAAGTCGCGGCTACACGGGCATAGACGCGGAGCGGGTTAAACTGTTTTATGGTAAATTACTAGACTTAATCTATCTATCTGTCGCTCTCTTTGTAAACAAATGTAAAACTTGGGTGAGATTTGCACAAAAACTACCTTGAAAATCCGAGGACTTGATAGAACTACCCATATTTTTTCAGGAGAAACAGTTCTATGAAGAAGCTCAATAAATTGTCAATGACAACAGTAAAACTAGCAATTGTTGCTTCAGGAACAGTAATCTTTGTTTCCTCAGCCGAAGCTGCATCTTTTACGCAAATTCGGATTGGAGATGTGGATGGTTTTGGTTATGGTGACGGTGCAGGATATTATAATACAAAGGGCGACCCAGTAAATGTGGATGGAGTAGGTGTACTCGGTTTTGGTGACTTTCTCCCAGACCGCAACAGAGATGGTTATGTTGCACGTAATAGCGGAGACAATTTCGATTATCGTTCAATGGAAGAGAAAGACAATACTGCGGTTACAGGTAGCGGTTTTATTAATAATGGAACTGAGGGTTCGCGCTTTACTGATGTTGCTTTGTCAAAAGGGTATAAACCAGGTTTAAGATTTCACAAAGCCGAATTTCTCTTTGACTTTTTTGTCGAGAAAGCAAATATCGTTCCCGACATTCCTCTCTTTATCAACTTTACCTACGGTGACTTGGAAGCTCCAGAAAAAGTTGAATTTATTCGTCAAGATGGTACCAAGTTTGCACAACCATTATCAACAATTAATCCTAGTATTGAAAATGGTCAAATCTTAGGAGCATTTGCTGAAATTGCTTTTAATGATGTCTTG